>NZ_JBZXDO010000009.1:0-192410 GCF_058725505.1 Serratia sp. A07 | reverse complement strand
TCTGAATTGGTGGGTCGTGCAGGATTCGAACCTGCGACCAATTGATTAAAAGTCAACTGCTCTACCAACTGAGCTAACGACCCGTAGAAGTGGTGGGTGATGACGGGCTCGAACCGCCGACCCCCTCCGTGTAAAGGAGATGCTCTACCAACTGAGCTAATCACCCACTTCAGGACTTCCAGGTACTACTAAACGAGAGAATGATGGTGGGTGATGACGGGCTCGAACCGCCGACCCCCTCCGTGTAAAGGAGATGCTCTACCAACTGAGCTAATCACCCTCATTCGTTCTCATTTTTCTCAACAAGATGGTGGGCGATGACGGGCTCGAACCGCCGACCCCCTCCGTGTAAAGGAGATGCTCTACCAACTGAGCTAATCGCCCCGTCTTGTTGGAGTCGCATTATAGGGATAGTTCAAAGTGAGTCAACGGTTTTTAAAATGATTTCAATCGTTCGCCGCAAATTTAGGCAGGGCGCGATAATTATCGCCAGCGGCGCCGATTCTTTGCGCAACGCTCTGCGAAACTCGCCGCAAAACGCGCGAAATCGACCGGTGCAATATCGTGTCGGCGTTGAGGAATTAGCGCGTGGTGATACAATGTCGTCCACTCTTTTTTCAATTCCGAGCAATCGTCGGCAACCGCCGACACGCGTTGCGTAATAAGGCAGTGAACCCAATGAAAATCAAAACCCGTTTTGCACCGAGCCCGACCGGCTATCTTCACGTCGGCGGCGCGCGTACCGCACTTTACTCCTGGTTGTTCAGCCGCCATGCGGGCGGTGAGTTCGTTCTGCGTATCGAAGATACCGATCTGGAACGCTCCACCCAGGACGCGATCGACGCAATTATGGATGGCATGAACTGGTTGAACCTGGATTGGGATGAAGGCCCGTATTTCCAGACCAAGCGTTTCGATCGTTACAACGCGGTCATCGACGAGATGCTGGAGCAGGGCACGGCCTATAAATGCTATTGCTCCAAGGAACGTCTGGAAGCGCTGCGCGAGAAGCAGATGGAAAACGGCGAGAAGCCGCGTTACGACGGCCACTGCCGCGACAGCCAGTGCAGCCACACCGACGACGAGCCGCACGTGGTGCGCTTCCGCAACCCGCAGGAAGGCTCGGTGATCTTCGACGACAAAATTCGCGGCCCGATCGAATTCAGCAACCAGGAGCTGGACGATCTGATCATCCGCCGCACCGACGGTTCGCCAACTTATAACTTCTGCGTCGTCGTCGATGACTGGGACATGGAAATCACCCATGTGATCCGCGGCGAAGACCACATCAACAACACCCCGCGCCAGATCAACATTCTCAAAGCGCTGGGCGCGCCGGTGCCGGAATACGCGCACGTGTCGATGATCCTCGGCGACGACGGTAAAAAACTGTCCAAGCGTCACGGCGCCGTGGGCGTCATGCAGTACCGCGACGACGGCTATCTGCCGCAGGCGCTGTTGAACTACCTGGTGCGCCTGGGCTGGTCCCACGGCGATCAGGAGATCTTCTCCATCGATGAGATGAAAGAGTTCTTCACGCTGGAAGCGATCAACAAATCCGCCAGCGCGTTCAACACCGAGAAGCTGCAGTGGCTGAACCACCACTACATCAACCATATGCCGGCGGAAGAAGTGGCGGTGCATCTGGCATGGCACGTTGAGCAGCTGGGCATTGAAACCCGCAACGGCCCGGAACTGAAAGACATCGTCAAACTGCTGGGCGAGCGTTGCAAAACGCTGAAAGAGATGGCGGAGTCCTGCCGTTACTTCTACGAAGACTTCAGCGAGTTCGACGCCGACGCGGCCAAGAAGCACCTGCGCCCGGTGGCGCGTCAGCCGCTGGAAGCGGTGCGCGCCAAGCTGGCCGCCATCACCGTCTGGACGCCGGAAAACGTGCACGACGCCATTCAGGGCACGGCGGATGAGCTGGGTGTCGGCATGGGTAAAGTCGGTATGCCGCTGCGCGTTGCGGTGACCGGCGCCGGCCAGTCGCCGGGCATGGACGTGACCGTGCATGCGATCGGCCAGAAGCGTTCGCTGCAGCGCATCGACATGGCGCTGGCTTACATCGCCGAGCGCGAAGCGCAAGCCTGATTCGCTGATACGCCATAAAGAAAAAGCCCCGTGGAGCGATCCCGGGGCTTTTTTCATGGCGGTGCGTCAGGCTTGCTCGCTAGCCGGCAGCCCCGGGCGGTAGGCGAGGAAATACATCAGCCCGACAAAGCCGGCGCCTCCCAGCGCGTTGCCGAGAAATACCGCGATGAAATTGGGCAGATACTGCTCCCAGCCCATGCCGCCGGCAAAGATGGCCGCCGGGATGATGAACATATTCGCCACCACGTGCTGGAAGCCGATGGCGACAAAAGCCATGACCGGGAACCACATGCCGATCACTTTGCCCGGCACATCCTTGCTGGCGAAGGCTAACCATACCGCCAGGCACACCAGCCAGTTGCAGCCGACGCCGGAAATAAAGGCGTGCAGGAAGTCCGCATCCACTTTGGCCTGCGCGATCGCCAGCGTCTTATGCAAGAACGCACCTTCGGTCAGGCCCAGCAAATGACCGAAGAAGTAGGCGACGGCCAGGCTGCCGGCCAGGTTGGCCAGGGTGACCCAAAACCAGTTACGCAGCACGGCGATGGCGGGGATTTCGCGGGCAAACCAGGCCATCGGCAAGGTCATCATGTTGCCGGTCAGCAGTTCGCCACCGGCCAGAATGGTCAGGATCAAACCGATAGGAAAGACCGCGGCACCCAACAGGGCGCCGAAAGAGCCCCACTCGGCCGGCAGGGTGCCGATGACGTGAATATCCAGCAGAAAGCCGGTGGCGATAAAAGCGCCGGCGAGAAAGCCCAGAATCAACAGATTAGCGAGAGGGGCGCGGCTTTTGTTTACCCCGGCCTGAACGGCGAGGGCGGCGATTTCTTTTGGTGAATGCAAAGACATGACGGACTCGGTTTATAGTAATGAAGTTTATGGCGCGGGCAGTCTATGCCGCTCGGGAGTCCGACTCAAGCGCATTTCGCTAACATTCCGTTAATTAAAAATCAACGTGATATACAGGGGCTTTTGCCATTTTGAGATGTAGCGCGCAAAATGGATGAACTCTGCACAAAGTGATGATTTTTTGGCGCCAAACATGCTGATTTGGCGGCTTTTTCAACGCTTGATTCAGGAATTCAATTTAGCCGTTGACAGCTTTGAGCGGGTTTCATATTATGCGCCCCGTTCACAGCACAAAGTGATTGTGGAACGGGGCTATAGCTCAGCTGGGAGAGCGCTTGCATGGCATGCAAGAGGTCGACGGTTCGATCCCGTCTAGCTCCACCAACCTTCTTCTCAGAGAGGTTGGGGAATACCGTAACGCCGGTCAACGCGTACCACTTTTGTGGGGCTATAGCTCAGCTGGGAGAGCGCTTGCATGGCATGCAAGAGGTCGACGGTTCGATCCCGTCTAGCTCCACCACCATTTAAAAAGCCGACCTTAGGGTCGGCTTTTTGCTTTGCGTTATTTCACCTTCGCCGAATGCAGGCCAACAAAAAAGGCGCCCGCAGGCGCCTTGTTATCGCAGTCGGTTCGAGGCTTAGCCCAGTACCAGACCCGCGATGGAAGCGGACAGGATGCTGACCAGCGTAGAGCCGTACACCAGCTTCAGGCCAAAGCGCGACACCACGTTGCCCTGGTGTTCGTTCAGACCCTTGATCGCACCGGCCACGATGCCGATGGAGGAGAAGTTGGCGAAGGACACCAGGAACACCGACAGGATCCCCAGGCTGCGCGGCGACAGTTCGGCAGACACTTTCTGCAGCTCCATCATTGCCACGAACTCGTTGGAAACCAGCTTGGTGGCCATGATGCTGCCAACCTGCAGGGCTTCGTGTTTAGGAATCCCCATGATCCAGGCGAACGGATAGAAGAAGTAGCCGAGGATTTCCTGGAAGCTCAGGCCGAAGATGGCGCTGAACACACCGTTGAGCGCGGCGATCAGGGCGATGAAGCCGATCAGCATCGCGGCAACGATAATCGCTACTTTGAAGCCGGCCAGGATATACTCACCCAGCATTTCGAAGAAGCTCTGGCCTTCGTGCAGGTTGCCGAGGTGCAGCTCTTCTTCTTTATTGGTGTCGTACGGGTTGACCAGCGACAGCACGATAAAGGTGCTGAACATGTTCAATACCAGCGCCGCCACCACGAACTTGGCGTCCAGCATGGTCATGTAAGCACCGACGATGGACATGGACACCGTAGACATCGCGGTCGCCGCCATGGTGTACATGCGCTTTTCCGACATCTTGCCCAGGATATCCTTGTAGGCGATGAAGTTTTCGGATTGGCCCAGGATCAGCGAGCTGACGGCGTTGAACGACTCCAGCTTGCCCATGCCGTTCACTTTCGACAGCACGGTACCGATAATACGGATGATGAACGGCAGCACCTTGATGTACTGCAGAATACCGATCAGCGCCGAAATGAAGACGATCGGGCACAGCACCTTCAGGAAGAAGAACGCCAGGCCTTTGTCGCCCATGCCGCCGAATACGAAATCAGTCCCTTGTCCCGCAAACCCGAGCAGTTTGTCAAACAGCGCGGCAAATCCTTTTACGAAGCCCAAACCCGCTTCCGAATGCAGGAAAAAGTAGGCCAGCAGTACTTCGATAACCAGTAGTTGAATAACATAGCGAATGCGGATGCTTTTACGATCGCGGCACACCAACAGGGCCAGGATCGCCACCACCACTATCGCCAACGCAAAGTGCGCAATATGGGACATGTTTGCTCCAAATTTGAGGCAGGCTGAATTTCGGCTGTCATTTTATGTAACGCTACGTTTAAAAACGAGACTTCTATTGCAAATATGGAAAATCATAGTGGGAGTTCTCCTAAAGTGTTGCGTAAAAGCATAAAAAATCAAGATGTTAAAGCAGCAATAGGAAATTCGTATTCTTGTGCTAACCTGTCTTTCAGGGGTATTGCAGCCCAAATCCCATCAGAAAAGCACGGAAATCGGCAAGCTCCGCGCTGAACCCTTCGATAAAACCGTTAATGTTGGCTATTACAGAGATAAGTTTTACCGCTCTAAATGCGCTTGATAATTATTATCATTTATATAGAGTGGAGATAAACGTAATTTCAGTAAGGGTTCAACATATGCTGAACAGTCGCGTGGTTGAAACCACCTCCGGGCGCTCCGCCAGAAAAATCAAACTCTCGCTGATGGGGCCCGCCTTCATCGCTGCTATCGGCTATATCGATCCCGGTAACTTCGCCACCAACATCCAGGCCGGCGCCTCGTTCGGCTACAGCCTGCTGTGGGTGGTGGTTTGGGCCAACGTGATGGCGATGCTGATCCAGCTGTTGTCCGCCAAGCTGGGCATCGCCACCGGGAAAAACCTGGCCGAGCATATTCGCGATCGCTTTCCGCGGCCGGCGGTGTGGGCTTATTGGGTACAGGCGGAGATCATCGCCATGGCGACCGATCTGGCCGAGTTTATCGGCGCGGCGATCGGCTTCAAGCTGCTGCTCGGCGTTTCCCTGTTGCAGGGCGCAGTGCTGACCGGCATCGCCACCTTTTTAATCTTGATGCTGCAAAAGCGCGGGCAAAAACCGCTGGAGCTGGTGATTGGCGGCCTGCTGCTGTTCGTCGCCGCCGCTTATATCGTCGAGCTGGCGTTCTCCCAGCCGCAGCTCGCGCCGCTGCTGAAGGGCATGGCGCTGCCCGATCTGCCTAACGGCGATGCGGTATTTCTGGCCGCCGGGGTATTGGGCGCCACCATCATGCCGCATGTGATCTACCTGCATTCTTCGCTCACCCAAATCGGCGGCGAGCACGACAAGGCGGAGCGCTATGCCGCCACCAAAGTCGATGTCGCCGTGGCCATGACCATTGCCGGTTTCGTTAACCTGGCGATGATGGCCACCGCCGCCGCCGCGTTTCATTTCAGCGGCCACAGCGGCATCGCCGATCTCGACGTGGCTTACCTGACGCTGCAACCGCTGCTCGGGCAAGCCGCTGCCACCGTGTTTGGCCTGAGCCTGGTGGCCGCCGGCCTCTCCTCTACCGTGGTGGGCACGCTGGCGGGGCAGGTGGTGATGCAAGGGTTCGTGCATTTCCATATCCCGCTGTGGCTGCGGCGCGCGGTGACCATGCTGCCGTCGTTTATCGTCATCATGCTGGGGATGGACGCGACGCGCATTCTGGTGCTGAGCCAGGTGCTGCTCAGCTTCGGCATTGCGCTGGCGCTGGTGCCGCTGCTGGCTTTCACCGGCAATCGGGCGCTGATGGGGGAGATGGTCAACGGCCCAGTGGTGCAAAACCTGGGTAAGCTGATCGTACTGGTGGTGGTGGGATTGAACGGCTATCTGCTGATCGGCAGCGTGCTGTAGGCAAAAAAAGCGCGGGCCGGCATGGTGCCGGCCCGTCGTCGTTAATCGCGGTCGTCATCGCCGTGGCGGCGCCAGCGATCGCGATCGTGATCGTGATGGTGTTTTTTCTCTTTCTTCCAGTAATGCTTGTCGCAACGGCGGTCGCACTTGTAATAACGGCCATCGCGAGAGTAGTAGTATTTGCGCCAATAGTCGCGATCGCGCCAGCGATAGCCGTCCCAGTAATAGCCACGCGGGCTGCGGTCGCCGAGATAGCGGCCCTGATGGCCTTGCCACCAGTCACGATCGCGCCAGTCGTAACCGTCCCAGTAACGGCCGCGATTGTCCTGATCGCCGATGCGCAATGAAACGCCCGGCATCAGATCGATGCTGAGCCCTTCGGCGTGAGCCTGCTGTACGGCGGGCAACACCGTCGCCGCCAAGATAGCGGCCAAGAGCAGAGGTTTAAACATGACTTCTCCTTTCCGCTTGCGCGGCCTGGCCGTTAATCACTTTATGAAGCGCGTTCATCAGTTTAAAAAGCGGCCTTATCGTTATTTTTGCTGCAATATCGGCATCATAGCGCCGGCGCATAGGATTGAATCTGAGAGCCACTCTGAAAACGGCGCCGCAGGCCGAGATTTGAGATTTTTCTGGGGGATCGCCGCTCGGTGGAGCGGCGGTATTTGTAAGCGATTACAGTAGGATTTGTTCGATCTGAACGAGCTCTTCTTCACTGAAATGACGATTGGCCAGCATGCCTACCGCGTCTTCTATCTGCGCATTCTTGCTGGCGCCGATCAGCACCGAGGTGACGCGATCGCCGCGCAGCACCCAGGCCAGCGCCATTTGCGACAGCTTTTGCCCGCGTTGCCGCGCCAGCGCATCGAGGCGGTGCACCTTGTCCAGCCGTTCGGCGGTCAGTTGCTCCGGCTGCAGAAAGCGGCTGCCGCTGGCGGCGCGGGAATCTTGCGGGATGCCGTGCAGGTAGCGGTCGGTCAGCAGGCCGCCCGCCAGCGGCGAGAAGGCGATCGACCCGACGCCATGCTCTGCCAATGTATCCAGCAATCCCGCTTCCGGCGTGCGTTCCAACATCGAATACTTCGGCTGGTGGATCAGGCACGGCGTGCCGAGCCGCTGCAGAATGTCGAACGCCTGCCGCGCGCGTTCGGCCGGGTAGTTAGACAGGCCGACATACAGCGCTTTGCCCTGGCGCACCAGCAGATCCAGCGCCGCCATGGTTTCTTCCAGCGGCGTGTCCGGATCCGGCCGGTGGTGATAAAAGATATCCACATACTCCAGCCCCATGCGCTTCAGGCTCTGATCGAGGCTGGCGACCAGGTACTTTTTCGAGCCCCAATCGCCGTAGGGGCCGGGCCACATGGTGTAACCGGCTTTGGACGAGACGATCAGCTCGTCGCGCCAGGCCCGCAGATCGGCGTTGAGTATGCGGCCAAAGTTCTCCTCGGCGGCGCCGGGCGGCGGGCCGTAGTTGTTGGCCAAATCGAAATGGGTAATGCCGCGATCGAAGGCGCAGCGGATCAGGCCGCGGGCGTTGTCGTACAACGTGGCGTCGCCGAAGTTGTGCCACAGCCCGAGCGAGACGGCGGGCAGCTTCAGCCCGCTGCGGCCGCAGCGCCGGTATTCCATATCTTGATAACGCGTAGGGGAGGCTTGGTAGGACATAGTTATCCTTGTCGGCGGGAGGTGAAGTGCTTTGAGTGTATACGCTTTCACACCGCGCTGCCGGGGGAGCGATCACAGCGCCGGCATGTAACGCCAGGTTGCCGATCGAGGCAGGCGCGTTTGTTCGAAATTTGAACGGCATCTTCGATACTTAAGATAATCGCTCCAGCTGCAGACAGGTGATGATCATGACTCAGACCTATACGGTGGCCGATTATCTGCTCGATCGTCTGGCCCAAATCGGCATCCGTCATTTCTTCGGCGTGCCGGGGGATTACAACCTGCAATTCCTCGATCACGTTCTCGCTCATCCACAAATCACCTGGGTAGGCTGCGCCAACGAGCTGAACGCCGCCTATGCCGCCGACGGCTACGCTCGCTGCAAACCGGCGGCGGCGCTGCTCACCACCTTTGGCGTGGGGGAGCTGAGCGCGTTGAATGGGGTGGCTGGCAGCTACGCCGAATACCTGCCGGTGATCCACGTGGTCGGCACGCCGGCGCAGCGCGCCCAGCGCGCCGGTGATTTGCTGCACCATTCGCTGGGGGATGGCGACTTTACCCACTTCGCGCGGATAGCCAAAGAGGTGACCGTCGCGCAGGCCGACCTGACCGCCGACAACGCCGCCGTGGAGATAGACCGCCTGATCGGCGTCGCCTTGCTGGAGCATCGCCCGGTTTACCTGATGTTGCCCAGCGACGTCGCACAAGCGCCGCTGTCGGCCAAACCGGCGCCGCTGATGCTGCGTCAGGCCAAACTATCGCGCAGCGCATTGCAGGCATTTATCGCCGCAGCGCGCGAAAAGCTGCTGCCGGCGCGGCGGGTATCGCTGCTGGCGGACTTCCTGGCCGATCGCTTCGGCGCCGAAGCGGCGCTGGACGAGTGGCTGCAGGCGGTCGACATTCCGCACGCTACGCTGCTGCTCGGCAAAGGCGTGCTGGATGAGAACCGAGCCGGGTTTGTCGGGACCTACTGCGGCGGCGCCAGCGATCCGGCGGTGAAACAGCTTATCGAAAACGCCGATGTGGTGATCAACGTCGGCGTGCGTTTGACCGACACCATTACCGCCGGTTTCACGCATCATTTGCCGGTGGAAAAATGCATCGACATTCAACCGTTCGAAGCCTGGGTCGGGCGGCAGCGCTTTAGCCGCATTCCGATGCGCGAGGCGGTGCAGGCGCTGCACCGCCTGAGCCTGTCGCTGGCGTCACGCTGGCCGTTGCCGCCGATCGTCCGCCCGACGCTGCCGGAAACCGATGGGGAAGGGCTGGATCAGCACGCCTTCTGGCGGCAGATACAGGATTTCCTGCGGCCCGGGGATATCGTGCTGGCCGATCAGGGCACTGCCTGTTTCGGCGCGGCGGCGTTGACGTTGCCGCGTGGCTGCCGCCTGATCGTGCAGGCGCTCTGGGGATCGATCGGCTATACCCTGCCGGCGACGTTCGGCGTACAGACCGCTGAACCGCAGCGGCGGGCAATATTGCTGATCGGCGACGGCGCCGCGCAGCTGACCGTACAGGAACTGGGATCGATGCTGCGCGACGGGCTTAAGCCGGTGATCTTCGTGCTGAATAATCAGGGTTACACGATCGAGCGTGCGATCCACGGGCCGGAGCAACGTTATAACGACATCGCGCGCTGGAACTGGACGCAGCTGCCGCCGGCGCTGGCCGGCGAGCGGCCGGTGAAGGCGTTGCGGGTCAGCGATCCGGACGGATTGCGCCAGGCGCTGCGCGAGGTAGCGGACGACGATCGGCTGGCCTTCATCGAAGTGATGCTGCCGAAGATGGACATGCCGGAACTGCTCGATACCGTCTCGCGCGCCATTCAGGCACGCAACGTCGCCGCTTAAGGCAGGGTATCGCCCAGCAGGCGATCCAGCATCCAGAACCCCGCCGGGCCCGGCGGGGTCAGTTTGGACCAGACCGCATCCACCGAAATCAGTTTTGGCCAGCCGCGCGGCCGCAGCTGGGTGAGTTTGCCGTGGCCGTATTGTTGCACCAGCCAGTGCGGCAGTACCGCCCAACCGAACCCCTGTTCCGCCATCTCCAGCAACAGCAGATAGCTGGGCGCCGACCAGACCAGGCCACCCTGTCTGGCCGCTTCGGCGCCGGTGTAGGTATTCAGGATCAGCTGGCGGATGCTGGACAGCTGCTCCGGCGTTGGCGCGGCGACCTGGGCCAGCGGGTGCTGATGGGCGACGAACAGCCCCATTTCGGTCTGTTCAGGCAGCCGGGAGAAGGCGATATCCGGCGGATAACTTTTTTGCACTTCCACCATGCCCAAGTGCGCGCGGCCGCTTTGCAGCAGATCGATAACGTCGCCTTCTTCGGCGATCATCCATTCCAGCTCAATCTCCGGGTAGCGCTGTTCGAACAGCTGCATCAACCGATCGTGATGCTTGGGCTGGTAGGTATCGGAAAACACCATGCTCAGGCGCGGTTCAACCTCGCCCGCCAGCTGAATGCTCAGGGCGTCGAGCCGTTCGCTGGCCGCGAGGATCGCCTGCACATGCCCCAGTACCTTGCGGCCGGCGGCGGTGAGCACCGGCTGGCGCGCGCTGCGATCGAACAGCGTCAGCGCCAGATCGGCCTCCAGATTGGCGATGGCAGTGCTGACGGTGGATTGGCTTTTGCGCAGCTTGCGCGCGGCGGCGGAAAACGAGCCGAGGGCGGCGGCTTCGACAAACGCATGCAGCGCTTCCGGAGAATAGTGCATAACCTATCTACTTTATCGATGGAATCTATTTTTAACCTACCCGAAAAAGCGATGATAATCACCTGGCTTTCGCAACAACTGTTGAAAAAAGGTGATGTATGCAACTGCAAAACAAGTCTCTCATTGAACGTATCGTCCACGCCGTCGGTTTCGAGGCCATCGCCGTGATGGTTTGCGCCCCGCTGGGCGCGTGGCTGCTGAACCGCTCAATGGTGCAGGTCGGTGCGTTGGCGGTGATGCTCTCCACCGTCGCGATGCTGTGGAACATGGTTTACAACACGGTGTTCGACCGCCTGTGGCCGGTCAGCCGGGTGGTGCGTAACCTGAAAGTGCGTGCGCTGCACGCCGTCGGCTTTGAAGCCGGTTTTATCCTGATCGGCGTGCCGATCGCCGCCTGGATGCTGAGCATCTCCTGGGCGCAGGCGTTTATGCTGGAAATCGGTTTCTTCCTGTTCTTCCTGCCGTACACCATGGCCTATAACTGGCTGTACGACACGCTGCGCCAGCGCTGGTTCGAAGCGCGCCAGCCGATCAATTCCGGCGCCAAATAAGGCGTCGTCAGCCCGGCGATTCTCAGGTAAGGTCAGAGGATCGTCGGAAATGCTGAGGAACGAATGATGAAAGTGTTGGGCTTGCTGGGTGGCATGAGCTGGGAATCCACCATTCCTTATTACCGCACTATTAACGAGCAGGTAAAGGCACGCCTCGGCGGGCTGCATTCGGCCAAAATCGTGCTCTACAGCGTCGATTTTCAGGAGGTTGAACGCTTGCAGCACCAGGGCGATTGGGACGGTGCCGGCCGGCTGCTGGCCGCCGCCGCAGTGGCTTTGCGCGCCGCCGGCGCCGAAGCTATCGTGATCTGCACCAACACCATGCACAAGGTGGCGGAGGCGGTCGAGCAGGCCAGCGGCCTGCCGCTGATTCACATCGCCGATGCCACGGCGCTGCAGGTGCGGGAAAAAAACATTCGCCGCGTCGGGCTGCTGGGCACGCGCTTTACCATGGAGCAGACCTTCTATCGCGGCCGCCTGCAGGAATTGCACTGCATCGACGTGGTGACGCCGGTCAGCGCCGATCGCGACATCGTACACCGCATCATCTATGACGAACTGTGCCTGGGTAAAATTCGCGACGCCTCGCGCGACGAGTATCGCCGGATCATCAGCGATCTGGAGCAGCAGGGCGCGCAGGGGATTATTTTCGGCTGCACCGAAATAGGTTTGCTGGTGAGCGAGCGTGATGCGTCGGTGCCGGTGTTCGACACCACCGCGATCCACGCCCGCGCCGCCGCGGCGTTCGCGTTGGCCTAATCGTCGTGCGGCGGCTGCCGGCGATTCACCAGCATCAGCGGTTTGCCCGCCAGCGCCAGCCAGGCGGGCAGCATCACGATGCACAGCACCGGCAGCAGGTGCAGATCCGGCACCACCGCCACCGCCATGAACAGGCTGAGCCAGCCGTCGCGCGTGACCACCAGCACCAGCCCCATGATGGCGCAGGAGACGGTGATCGCCGCCGGCACTGCGGGAACGTGCTGATGCAGCATCAGCCCCAGCGCCACGCCGACGAACACTGCCGGGAAGATACGCCCACCGCGAAAGCCGCTGGCGGCGGCGATCACCAGCGCCGCCAGCTTGGTCAGGGTAATGGTCAACAGCGCCGGCACCGAATAGCCGTCGTCTTGCGCGAGGCGCTTCATTTCATCCAGCCCTTTGAACAGGGTAATCTCTCCGCCCACCAGCGCCAGCAGGCCCAGCACAAAGCCCCCCAGCCCTAACATCAACACCGGATTTTTCATCGAATGGAACAGGCGGTGAACGTGCGGGAAGCACCACAGCGCCACCATGCCGAGCGCGATGGCGATCAGCGCCACGATGGCGCCGCTGAAGATGTCCGGCAGCCGAGTTACATCGTAGGCGTCGAGCTGCAGGGCGAAATTGGGCACGAAGAACATCTGGGTGGTGACCGCGCCGGCGGCGGCGGCAACCAGCGGGGCGAACAGCCGATCCCACAGCGGCGTTTCGTTATTGCCCGCCAGGGTTTGCGAGAAGATCAGCGCGGCGGCGACCGGCGTGCCGAACATCGCGCCGATGGTGCCCGCAGCCGCCAGGATGATCCAGTCCATGCGCGGCACCTTCGGCAGCAGGCGCGCTCCGGCGGCCGCTACCAGCGCGATATTGATGGCGGTGATCGGGTTCTCCGGCCCCAGGCTGACGCCGCCGGCCAGGCCGACGATCAGCGCTAACCCCAGTCCCGGCAGGGCGGAGAGCGGTAGGGGCATGCCGATCAACGATTCCGTCGCCGGGTCCGGCCCGGCGTGGCCCGGCATATAGCGCACGATAAGGCCGACCGCCACGCCGGTCAGCGTCAGCATCGCGACCGGCCACCAGGGCGACTGGGCGTCCAGGCTCAGCGCACCGGGCAGCGTCACCCACAGTAATTGCTGCAGTGCGGCGGCAATGTTCATCACCAACAGCAGCACCAGACTGGAAGCGGAACCGATAATCAGCGCAGGCAAAGCAAAGGCCAACATGGCATTGGCGCGCGGATGCAGCATGGATAATCCCTTGTCGATGCCTCCCGGCAGGGCAGGGAGAGCGGGTGGTTGAGCAGTGGCCACAGCTTGCCAGACTATCGGCGCGCAGGCACGCATTGATATTGCCCGGCGTCGATGACGGTTAACAGTCGGCGGGGGGCGTTTTTTGCCGCAATTTGTTTCAAAACGCGGCGCCGCAGGCCAGCTGAAACGTTTTTTGTGATCCGGATCGCTATTGGGGTGCAGATCCGAGGCGGGTGATTGTTGTTTTTGCAGCAGGATTTTACAGTGTGGGCAGCTTTTTATTTTTCATTTTGCGGAGACGAAATCAATGACCTATGCCCTCGTAGGTGATGTTGGCGGCACCAATGCCCGCCTGGCGTTGTGCACTGTTGCGACGGGTGAGATTACCCAGGCGAAAACCTATTCCGGCCTGGAGTTCGACAGCCTGGAGGCGGTGATCCGCCAATACCTGAAAGCGTGCGATATCGAGGTGCAGGACGCCTGTATCGCGATCGCCTGCCCGGTGACCGAAGACTGGGTGGCGATGACCAACCACAGCTGGGCGTTCTCGATCAAAGAAATGAAGGCCAGCCTGGGGCTGAGCCATCTGGAAGTGATCAACGATTTCACTGCCGTCTCGATGGCGATCCCGATGCTCTCGCCGGACGACGTGCTGCAGTTTGGCGGCGGCGATGCGCAGCCGGGCAAACCGATCGCGGTGTATGGCGCCGGCACCGGGCTGGGCGTTGCCCACCTGGTGCACGTCGATCGCCGTTGGGTCAGCCTGCCGGGCGAGGGCGGCCATGTCGATTTCGCGCCGAACAGCGAAGAAGAGGACATCATTCTGGAGGTGCTGCGCGCGGAAGTGGGGCATGTTTCCGCCGAGCGCGTGCTGTCCGGGCCGGGCCTGGTCAATCTGTATCGCGCCATCGTCAAGGCGGACAACCGCCTGCCGGAGAAATGGGAACCGAAGGACATCACCGAGCGGGCGCTGGCAGACAGCTGCATCGACTGCCGCCGCGCGCTGTCGCTGTTTTGCGTGATCATGGGGCGCTTCGGTGGCAATTTGGCGCTGAATCTGGGCACCTTCGGCGGCGTGTACATCGCCGGCGGCATCGTGCCGCGCTTTATGGAATTCTTCAAGGCCTCTGGCTTCCGCGCCGCCTTTGAAGACAAGGGGCGCTTCCGCGACTATGTGCGCGAAATCCCGGTGTTCATGATAACGCACGGCCAGCCGGGCCTGCTGGGTGCCGGCGCGCATCTGCGCCAGACGCTGGGCATGCACCTGTAAGCTCAGGGGCGGGGCAATAAAAAAGGGGCGCAACCCACAGGTTGCGCCCCTTGTCGTTTTCACGGGGTATCAGGCTTTGGCCAGCTCCGCCGTTTGGGTGGTTTCTGCCGTTTCCGCTTCCACCGCCTTCGGCGCTTTGATGAACAGCGTAATCAGCAGAGAGGCGGCGGACAGAACGCCAATCACCATGAAGGTGGCGTGGAAGCCGCCGAAGTATTTGGCGACGAACGAACCGGCCAGCGCGCCCAGGCCGAAGCCCTGGTAGATGATGCCGTAGTTTTTGCTGTGGTTCTTCAGGCCGAAGAAGTCGCCGACAATCGCCGGGAACACGGTGATGTTGCCGCCGAAACAGAAGGCTACCGCGCCGACGCAGATAAAGAACAGCGTGTGGTTCAGGGTCATGAAGCTCAGCGCGACAATCGCCAGCACGGTAACCAGCATGGTGAAGCTGATGACGCGCATACGGCCAACTTTATCGGACAGCGTACCCAGGATGATGCGGCCGGCGGTGTTGAAGATGGCGACGGCGGACACGGTGTTGGCGGCGGTGGCCAAATCCATCCCGGCCAGTTGAACGCCCATGTCTTTCACGATGCCGATGAGGTACAGACCGCTCATGCAGGCAGCGAAGAAGATGGTGAACAGCAGGTAGGCTTCTTTGGTGGCCAACATCTGGCGCACGCTGAAGTCGTTGCCCAGACCGTTGGCGCCTTGCTGCGCGGCGTTGGTCGCCAGCACCGGCTCTTTCAGCAGCAGGGAACCGACGACGATCAGGCCCATCACGATGGCGCCCCAGTAGAAGAAGGCACCGGAAACGCCGACGTCGGCGATCAGGGCGGCGTTGACGTATTTGAACAGCAGGCTGCCGCTGCCGAAGGCGCCGACGGAGATGCCGGAAATCAGGCCTTTGTTGGCCGGGAACCACTTAATCAGGTTGGACAGGGTGGAGATGTAGGCGATACCGACCGCAAAGCCCACCACCACGCCGGCCAGCAGGTAGATCATGTCGAGCGAGCTGACGTGAGCGCTGGCGATAAGGCCCAGGCCGACCAGGATGCCGGAACACAGCGTCAGGTTGCGGATGCCGAAGCGTTCTTGCAGCTTGCCGGCGAACAGCGTGGCGAAGGCCAGGAAGAAGCTGGTGATGGAGAAGGTGGTGGCGACGTCCGCCAGCCCCCAGTGGAACTTGTCGACCAGCGGCTGGTTGAACAGGCTCCAGGTGTAGATGGTGCCCAGGCCCATCTGACAGATGATTGTGCCGAGAACGATTAAGCTGCGATTTGCCGGTTTGGTGTTCATGGCCGGTCTCCTTCCTGTGTGTGCGTTGCCGGGCGTGAGCCGCTGGCTGAAATTTGCGGGGTGAAGCTGGGTTCCCGCGGTATGGGCTTATTATATGGCCGGCCCCCCCGGCGGGCGGCGGATCGGGAATGAGTTGCACGGTGGAAGGAATGAAATGCATGTTATGCGGCGTGAGCTGCCGTTTTTGCACCGAAAAGCGCGTGAAATGCCGTGGGTGGCACGTGATCTACATCAAAGATATCAACGATTTATTGTTAACTGCCGGTGAACGATTGTGGTGAAATTGTGAAGGATGCGTCTGAAAGGCGTAAATCGGCATTGCGCCTATAGAGCGGCGATGAGCGCGGGACTATGTTATCTGCGATCGGACGAGGTCCGCTCTGCAGGAGTCCATGAAATGAAAAAAACGCTGTTGTTACTGGCCGCGCTGCTGGCGCTGCCGCTGGCGAGCCAGGCCGACGTGTCCATCGGCGTGAACGTGCCGGGCCTGTCGTTGCATATCGGCGATCGCGATAATCGCGGCCACTACTGGGACGGCTATCGCTGGCGCGATCCGCGCTGGTGGGCCGATCACCACCGGTATGAACGCCCGCGCGGGTACTATTATGGCCCGCCGCCACGGGTGATTTACTACGGGCCGCCGCCGCGCGACTGGCGCGACCGGCCGCATTACCGCATGCCGCCACCGCCGCCGCCCGGCTATTACTACCGTCCGGGCCCGCGCTGGTAAGCGCTTACAGGCGCATCAGCTGGCGAAACTCTTTCACCTTGCTGCGGCTGACCGGCACTTCAAACTCAAGATCGCTCAGCCGCAGAATGTAGGTATTGTTGAACCAGGGCACGATCTCGCGGATCTTCGCCAGGTTAACGCAGTAAGAGCGGTGGCAGCGGAAGAAATGCGCTTCCGGCAGCCGGCCGTAAAACTCGGTGATGTTCATCGGCATCACGAACTCTTCCCGGCGGGTATAGACCCGCGTCACCTTTTCATCGGCGGCGGCGTAGTAGATGTCGTTGATGTCGGTAACGATGATCCGCTCGTCTTTGATCAGGTTGATGCTGTGGCTGCCACGGCTCGGCGCGCTGGTCGGTTCCGCCCCACCGGCGGGGCGCTGATGCAGCGCCTCCAGCTTTTGCAGCATGGTGACGATGCGCGCCTCGTGATAGGGCTTGAGGATGTAGTCGAACGCCTCGATCTCGAATGCTTCCACCGCGTGCTCTTTATAGGCGGTGATGAACACGATCGACGGGCGATGCGCGAACTTGCTGATGTTTTGCGCCAGCAGCACGCCGTCCAGCGACGGGATGTTGATGTCGAGGAAAATGGCGTCGACCTGGTGGGTTTGCAGGTATTTCAGGACGTCGAGGCCGTCCTCGAAGCTGGCGACGATATCGATATTGCTGTGTTTTTTGATCAGGTAGCTGAGTTCTTCCTGCGCGAGGAATTCGTCTTCCACGATAATGGCTTTCATGAGGCCTCCCCGACCGGCGGCGCGCTCGCTTCCTGATGCAGCTTGCCGCCGTTTTTGCTGATGTAGAACGCGATTTCGGTGCCTGGCTCCAGGCGGCGAATATGCAGCCCTTCACCGTACAGCAGCGACACGCGGTGGTGCACGTTGAGCAGGCCGATATTGTGGCCCGGCATCTCGTTGCGCGCCACCCGATCGATGGTTTCCTGATTGATGCCGTGGCCGGTATCCTTCACCGAAATCTTCACCCGATCGCCTTGATCTTTCACCGCGATCACCACCACCCCTTTACCCTTGCAGGGCTGGATGCCGTGCACGATGGCGTTCTCCACCAGCGGCTGGATCAGCAGGCTCGGAATGCGCACCGAGACGTCGTCGTCGATGTCGTAAATCACCGTCAGCTTGGCGCCGAAGCGCGCCTGTTCGATGGCGATATAGTCCTGAATCTGATGCAGCTCCTTGCGGATATCGATCAGTTCGTCGTTCAGCTCCAGGTTGTAGCGCAGGTAGCGCGACAGGTTAATGATCAGTTGGCGCGCGGTGTCCGGATTCAGGCGGATAGAGGAAGAGATGGCGTTCAGCGCGTTGAACAGGAAGTGCGGGTTAATCTTGCTCTGCAGCGCACGCATTTCGGCCTTGTCCGCCATCTGGCGCAGGTGCTCGATGCGGGACACTTCCATCTGCGTGGAGATGATTTGCGACAGCCCGACCGCCATCACCTTCAGCGTGTTGGTGATCTGGTGAGCGTGGCAGTAGTAGATTTTCAACGCGCCGGTCACTTCGCCTTTTTCCCACAGCGGCACCACCAGCTGCGAATGGATCTGCGGCGCCGCCGGGTTTTCCAGGTTGTTCTTGATGATGATCTTGCCGTGGCGAATGCTTTCGCGGGTGACGCGGCTCAGCCCTTCGCGGCCGATCGGGTAGGCTTCGCGCCCTACGCCGACGTAGGCCAGCACCTGATGGGTATCGGTGATCGCTACCGCATCGGCGCGGATGTCCTGGCGGATGATATCGCAGATGGTGGCCAGCGATTCGCTGTTGATGTTGCGGAAATAGGGCAGCGTCTTGTGGGCGATATCCAGCGCCAGCTTGGCCTGGCGCGCGGCGATCACCTCTTTTTCATCCTCGACGCTCTGCACCAGCAGCACGATCAGGCCGATGCACACCGTGCCGAGGATCATCGGCAGGGCAATCTGCGACACGATGTCCAACCCAAGCTCGGTCGGCTTGGCCCACAGCACGATTAGCAGCATGGTGAGGGATTCGCACAGCATGCCGCCGACGATGCCGGCGCGCCAGCGCTGCTCTTTTTTCACCTTGAGGTTGATGTAGCCGGCGCTGATGCCGGCGATGATGCTGGTGATAAGACAAGGCACCGACGTGATGCCGCCGATATCGATCAGATAGCGGTGTACCCCGGCGACGATGCCGGTGACGATCCCCACCCAGGGGCCGAACAGGATGCCGCCGGCCATAATGGCGATGACGCGCACGTTGACCAGCGATCCTTCGACGTTGATGCCGGAGTAGGTGCTGAACAGCGCGAACAGCGAGAAGATCGCCGTGACGATGCCGAGCTCGAGCGGCGTATGGTCTTCTTTTTGCAGCAGTTGGCGGAACAGCCGGGTGCGGGTCAGGAAAAACAGACAGATCAACATCAGCGCGGCGCGATCAAACACCGCCAACAGCATTTCAAAAAAAGGGTGCACGACGGGTTCTCGCTGCGGCCTACGGATGGCGGCAGTATACCACAGCGAAAGGGGCCCGTGGCGCGCGCCACGGGCGGGGGGATCAGCCCATGCCGAGCTGCGTTTTGCCCAGCGGCGTCAGCAGGTCGGCGGTGGCGCGGCCGTCGAAATCCACCTCGAAATCGTCGGGGGCGAAGTCCGGCGGCGTTCTGCCGTCGATAAAGCTCGGCAGCTGGCGCTGCAGATAGGCATCGTTTTTCTCGCAGCCCGGCGCGGCGGCGATGTACATCACGTTGCTGTCGAATTCGCCGTTATGCTCGTTCTCCACCGCGTGGATCACGTCGCAGTGCCAAAAGACCGTGTCGCCCGGCTCCAGATCGGGAATAGGGGAAATCCCACTTAATAAAAGGGGATGCCACTTTTCCGAGATCGACAGCGCGCGGCCCGGCGCCGCATCGCACAGATCGTCGTCGGCGACGTCGTCCTGCAGTGCGCGCAGCAGCACATAGGCCATGGCGTTGGCGATCGGTACCAGGTTCAGCGTGCCGGCGTTGGTGCGCTGCGGCGTCAGCGCCGTCCAGCCCTGGAAGGTACGGAACATCGAGCAGACCGCCGGGGAGGCTATCTCGCGCACCTCGGTGCGGCCGTCGGCGGCGAAGGGGTCGTACTGCTGCCAGTCGCCGGAGAAAACGTGGCGATACACATAGCGGAAGTTTTCGTCCAGCCAGCGCTCGATGGTGCCGCTGTCGACGTGCGGCGACAGGCCCAGCGACGAGGAGTTCGGCGGGCGGCGGCGGGTGCGATCGGCGTAAGTGGCGACGCGGGTCGGATCGAAATGCTGTTTGCCGTTGCTCTCGGTGGCCCACAGGCTGTTGAGGAACACCTGCACCGCATGCATGCGCGCATCCTGCCGCGCCTCGACCTGCGGTTTCGACCAATAGATGCCGTAGATCTGCGGTTTGCTGGCGGCCAGCTTGCCGAAATAGTTGTCTTCGGCGGCGTTTTTCAACCGCTCGACGAAGTTGTTGCGCTCAAGGTAGTCGCCGATTTCCCGGTTCCAGCCCTCGGCCTTGGCGCGGGGAAACACGCCGCGAATGGCGCAGGCGCCGCGCTGTTTGATCAGCGCTATCTGCTGCTCGCTGACGCGCTGCTGCAGGATATCTTCCGCGTCGATCTGCGGCACCGGATTGTGGCCGGCGGCCAGCTCGCGGCGGATCTGTTCGACCTGGCCGCGGATGTTCTCTTCCAGCGCCAGAAACACGTCGCGGTAGTTCGGCAATGCCTGGCGCAGCTGGCGTTTGACGTTAACGATCGTTTGCGGAATATCGTCGATGACTAAAGAGGCCATGGTGTTCTCCTCGTGCCGCATGAGTGACTGCGGCGAGCGGTTGTAGGGAATCGGGCAAGACGTTATGGTTTTGTGGTTTTAACGTGAATGATTATCGGCAACCCATCGGGGGAAATAAAGAAATATCTTTCATTCGTAAGTTCCTATTTTTCGTTTTTCGGAGATTTTATGAGGCTGGTCACTGAACGTCTGAGCTTGCAGTCGATAACCGCCGAGGATTGGCCGCTGTTTTTGCGCCTGTACCAAGATCCCGAGGTGATCCGTTACATCTCCGATCCGCGCAGCGAAGCGGAGATCCGCGCCCGGTTCGAGGAGCGGCTGCCGGCCTGGGACAAACACGGCGAGCAGTGGCTGTGCCTGGTGATGCGTGAGAAGCACAGCGCAGAGGCGGTGGGCATTACCGGTTTTCGCCCGCAGTGGGTGCCGTATCGGCAGGCGGAAGTGGGATACGGGAGTTTGCCTGCCGGGCAGGGCAAGGGCTATGGCAAGGAGTCGCTGCGGGCGGTGCTGGATTTTGCGGTGAACGCCTGCGGCTTTCACAAGCTGACCGCCACCGTGACCGCGGGCAACCTCGCTTCGCGCGGTCTGCTGGAATCGTGCGGCTTTCAGCTGGAAGGCACGCTGCGCGACAACTACCGTCTGGCGGGGCAGTGGTGCGACGACTGGCTGTTCGGGCTGCTGGCGGCGGAGTTTCAGGGCGGCAAATAAAAATATCGCGCCGGGTATCGACAAGCTCGTCGGCGCTGCGCTATGTTCGATATTCGGTCAGTTCGCTGGCCTGCGTCGCTCGGACGGTCCGGGCGCTAACGTCTATCGAGGAATCCCCTATGGCTGATAACAGTCCACAGCGCCGTTTCACGCGCATTGAACGCCTTCCCCCTTACGTATTCAACATCACCGCCGAACTGAAGATGGCCGCACGCCGTCGCGGCGAGGATATTATCGACTTCAGCATGGGTAACCCCGACGGCCCGACGCCGCCGCACATCGTGGAAAAACTGTGCGCCGTCGCCCAGCGCGACGACACCCATGGTTACTCTACCTCGCGCGGCATTCCGCGCCTGCGCCGCGCCATTTCGCGCTGGTATGCCGATCGTTATCAGGTGGATATCGATCCGGAAAGCGAAGCCATCGTCACCATCGGTTCGAAAGAGGGGCTGGCGCATCTGATGCTGGCGACCCTCGATCACGGCGATACCGTGCTGGTGCCGAACCCCAGCTACCCGATCCACATTTACGGCGCGGTGATCGCCGGCGCCCAGGTGCGTTCGGTGCCGCTGGTGGACGGCGTGGATTTCTTCGGTGAGCTGGAGCGCGCCATTCGGGAAACCATCCCGCGTCCGAAAATGATGATCCTCGGCTTCCCGTCCAACCCGACCGCACAGTGCGTGGAGCTGGATTTCTTCGAGCGAGTGGTGGCGCTGGCCAAGCAGTACAACGTGCTGGTGATCCACGATCTGGCCTATGCCGATATCGTCTATGACGGCTGGAAAGCGCCGTCGATCATGCAGGTGCCGGGGGCGAAAGACATTGCGGTGGAGTTCTTCACCCTGTCGAAAAGCTACAACATGGCCGGCTGGCGCATCGGTTTCATGGTCGGTAACCCTGAACTGGTCAGCGCGCTGGCGCGCATCAAGAGTTATCACGATTACGGCACCTTTACGCCGCTGCAGGTGGCGGCCATCGCCGCGCTGGAAGGCGATCAGCAGTGCGTGCGCGATATCGCCGAGCAGTATCGGCAGCGCCGCAACGTGTTGGTGAAGGGGCTGCACGAGGCCGGCTGGATGGTGGAAAATCCGAAGGCGTCGATGTACGTGTGGGCGAAAATTCCCGAGCCTTATGCCCACCTCGGTTCGCTGGAGTTCGCCAAACGCCTGCTGGCAGAGGCCAAGGTCTGCGTCTCGCCGGGCATCGGCTTCGGCGACTACGGCGATACCCACGTGCGCTTCGCGCTGATCGAGAATCAGGACCGTATCCGCCAGGCGGTGCGCGGTATCAAGGCGATGTTCCGCGCGGACGGGTTGCTGAAGCCGGGCAAGGCCGGCAGCGCCAAATAATGCTGTCAGGCCGGGCGTTCGCCCGGCCTTATTTTTTCCGTCCCAAGGTTTTCTTCATCATTTCCCCATTATGCTCATCTACGCTGAATTTTATTTTTTGGATAGAGTGTATGAGCAACCGCTACGCGCGATCGCAAATCGTTTTACATTGGCTGACGCTGCTGATGGTGATCCTCACCTATGCGGCGATGTTGCTGAAAGATTCGGTGCCGGAGGCGTGGGTGCCGATGGTCAAAAATCTGCACTTTAATTTTGGGGCTTCGGTCTTTGCCCTGATGCTGATTCGGTTGGCGGTGCGTTCTTTCCACACGCCGCCGCCGACCACGCCACCGCTGGAAGAATGGCAGGAGGTTGGTGCCAAGATCTTCCATTGGCTGCTGTATGTGGTTTTCCTGATGTTGCCGCTGCTGGGCATGTTAACCCTGGCCTACGGCGGGAAATCGTGGTCTTTGCTGGGCTGGCCGGTGCCGCAGTGGGTGATGACGGATCCGGTGATGCGCAAGCTGGTCAAAACGGTTCATGAGACGCTGGCAAACATCGGCTACTTTATCATTGGCGCACATGCGCTGGCGGCGCTGTATCACCATTATCTGCGCAAGGACGACACCCTGCGCCGCATGATGCCGGGCAAATGATCGCAAGCCGAAACGACAAAGGGACGCTTGCGCGTCCCTTTGGCTGTGTTCCTGGTCTGGCTGCTGTCAGGCAACCATCAACATGAAGGTGCCAACCCAGGCAACCAGCATGAATGACACGCCCATCAAAAAATATTTCACTGAACAACTCCTGTCTGGAGTCCTCGCCAGCAATGATCCCGATTGTTGTGCTGAGTATTTTATGGGCAACCTGCCTGTCGGGTGGGTTCTTCCAAGCGAAAGAACAACGGCCCCACGTACGGGTTGTCCGGTTGTCGCGCCTCATGCTCCGTGAGGTAAAATCCGAACCGCGACAGGATCGGCGCTAATGTACTCTCAATACTGGTCTGATTTCAATACTGTGTTTTTGATCACAATTTTCGGCTGTTTTTTGCACAGCGCGGACTGTTTTATAACGCTTTTTATGGGCAAGCGACAGGAAGTAGCCTGCCGCTACGGGTTTTAAAATCGGGGTATTGCAATGCGGTGGCAGGCGCTCAAGCGACGGCGTTGATGCCGGTCACCAAAATGGCCCAAAAAACGAGACAAGACAGCAGAATAACGGCCCAAATATGACGGCGACTCCACTCCATTTTTAGCCTTCGTTGTTGCGACAAGTGATTAGGTAACGATCATATCGGCGCACAATGGGGAAAATTTAGCCCCATCGGATAATATTTCGCTTACCTACCGCTAACTTATTGGCAAACTTCGCTTATTGTCACGCGCACTTCGTAGCCCAGCAGATACAGCGCCTGCTCCAACGCCTCAACCTTCGAGGCGTAGCCGAGATCCAGCAACCGCTCCATTTGCCCGCTGTTGAATCCCAGCTTGCGTGCCAGCTCCGCTTTGCCGGTGTTTTTGCGCAGCATGGCGTTGTGCAGTTCGATCTTCAGCGCCACCAGCGCCGGCAGGTGTACCCTCAAGTCATCGGTTTGCAGCGGGGAAGGAGCTGGCAGGGGCAGCCCTTCGTCCATCGCGGCGGCGATGGCGGCCAGCAGGCTTTCCTGCGCTTCCAGCTCGACGTCTTCGCGTTTATAGCAGGCCGATTGCCACTCGGGGAAGTCGTGGAAACCGATCTGCCAGGCGTCGCTGTCGCTATCGAAGGTGTAATGGGCGGGGTAGTGGCTGTACATGGCAATCCCTGATTGAAGCCTGAATGAGGCGCTATTGTGACGGCATGCCCGGGAGATAGCCAGCATGAACGTCGCCGTGGGGGAATTTAAATTGAAAGTAATAATTATTAGCAGGCAAATTTAATTTTCTTGTTAGCAATATTCTTATTATTTTTTACGGAAAGAAAGATTATTTAATTAGGTGCTTGGATTAACATCCCCATTAATGATTGATAATGAGAATTGAAATCAAATATCACGTCGGTTTTTATACAATTTCACATGAAGGGATGAAGATGAGAATATTGATCATGATAAAAATGTATATTTATGATTTTTATGGTTTTAATTTTTATTATTTCACTTTTTAACAATTGTGAAATTCCATTTTCATTCAGATATCACCTGGCTGCGGTATTCATCGGCAGATTTATAAAATACTCTTTTTAGGCAAAGGCGCATTCGATTCTATTTAAGCGTGCGCCAGACAGAAATATTCATTACTCCATGCTTATTACCCGACGGCCTTAGCCGATTTTTCGGGTGCCTGCTCGCATTTCCACTTTGCCAGGACAGCAGCTCACGGATTAAAGGAATACCTCGTGCCTAAAGTTAACTCGCGTTCGTTACGCTTTACCGAACGCCACGCCACCAAATATGCGGCGTCATTGCTGTTTATCGGTTTATCCCTGCCGGCCGCCGCGCTGGCGGATGAACGCTATGACGCGCTGATCCGTCAGGCCAGGTCGGGTGATACCGCGCCGGTGCTGGCGTATTTATCGCAGCGGCGCGCTCAGGAGGGGTTGAGCCTGCAGCAGCGAGCCGATTATATCCAGGTGGCCGGCTGGGCCGGCCACGATGAAGAGGTGGTCGCGCTTTGGCGTGCCGACGGCGCTGCGCTGCAGCGGGATAGCGCCAGTTTGGCGACGGCGGCCCGCGCCTATCGCAACCTGAAGCAGTGGCAACCATCGCTGCGCCTTTGGCGTGCGGCGTTGCAGCTCGCTCCCGCCGACGGCGGTCTGCAGCGCGGCTATGTGATGACGCTGGCAGATGCCGGGCAGGATGTGCGGGCGCAAACGGAAGCGGCAAAAGCGGAGAAGCTGCTGGAGCCGGCGACGTGGTATCTGACGCGCGCCTATGTGGACCAGGCCGCCGGCCGCAGCTGGGCGGCGCTGGAAAACGCCACCCATGCTCGTGCGCTGGCGCCGTCCGACACCGGAATTCAGGCTTATTACGTGACGCTGCTGGCGGCAAATCGGGTCGCGGATCCGGCGCTGCGTGAAAGCCAGGGGCTGGCATTGCCGCCCGCGCAGCAGCGCCGCCTGCAGACGGATGAAGCCGCCGAACTGGTGCGGCTGTCGTTTATCGATGCTCGCGGCGAACAGGAACGTTTCGTCATCGCCGACCGCGCGCTGGCGCGCTATGACCAACTGCTGACGCAGTGGCGGCCGCTGCCGGAGGCGCAGGACAGCTACCAACAGGCGCGTATCGATCGCCTGGGTGCGCTGCTGGCGCGTTATCGAATGGCCGACGTGGTGAGCGAGTATCAAACCCTGCAGGCGGAAGGGCGCACGGTGCCGGATTATGCCCAGCGCTGGGCGGCGTCCGCCTACCTCTATCTGCAGCAGCCGGACAAGGCGCAGGCCATTTTCGGCCGCCTGAACGCCGCCGCACCGCAGGCGGTGACCGCCGAAGACGAAACCGATCTGTTTTACGCTCAGGCGGAGAACGAACGCATCGATCAGGCGGCGTTGCTGGCGCAGCGCGTCAGCCAGCGCTATCCCTACGCGACCCGCCTGTACCAGCTGCCGACGCTGGCCTACAACGATGACTGGCTGGTCGGCCAATCGCTGCTGGCGCAGTCGCGGGTTTATCAACGCGATCTGGCCGAGGCCGAACGGCAGCTGACCCATCTGGCGCGCACGGCGCCGGGCAATCAGGGTCTGCGCATCTCCTTGGCCAGCGTTTATTTGGCGCGCGGCTGGCCGCGTCGCGCCGAGGATGAGCTGAAGCAGGTGGAAGGGCTGGAGCCGCGCAGCCTGCCGTTGGAGATCCAGCAGGGCTATGTCGCGCAGGAGTTGCAGGAGTGGCGCCAGCTGGATTTGCTGGCCGACGATGTCATCCAGCGCGCGCCGGAAAGCGTCGCCGCTCAGCAGCTTGAACGTTCGCGACGCATTCACCACATGTCTGAACTGCGCATCAGCGGCAATCAGGGCATCGATTCCGACGGGCCGGTCAGCGGCAGCCACGATTTTGGCATTCACGCCGCGCTCTATTCACCGCCGATCGACGACAACTGGCGGCTGTTCACCGGCTGGGGATTCAACACCGGCCAGTTCGACGAGGGCAAGGGCATCAACCGCGATCTCAGCGCCGGCGCCGAGTGGCGCTCGCGCGATCTGTGGCTGGAGGCCGAGGTGGCCAACCGCAACTACGGCCACGGCAATGAGCTCGGCCTGCGCCTCTCATCCTGGTATGACCTGAATGATCAATGGCGCCTCGGCGGTTCGGTGGCGCGCCTGTCGGCCGAGACGCCGCTGCGTGCGTTGACCAACGGCATCAGCGCCAACGGCGGCAACCTGTGGCTGCGTTGGCAGCACAACGAAAGCCGCGAGCTGCGCGCCAGCGTGGCGCCTTCGCACTTCTCGGACGGCAACAACCGGCTGGAATACGGCCTGGAAGGGCGGCAACGGCTGCTCGCCGGCGCCCGCTATCGGCTGGACATGAACCTGACGCTGTCCGGCAGCCGCAACAGCCAGGAGAACGTGCCGTATTACAACCCGAAGCGCGACTTCACGCTGCTGCCGTCGTTAACGCTCGATCACACCCTGTATCGCCATTATCAGACCGAGTGGAGCCAGCAGTTCCAGGCCGGTGCCGGCAGCTATTGGCAGCGGGACTATGCGCGCAAGCCGATCACCCAGCTGGGTTACGGCCAGCGCATCAGCTGGAACGGGGTGTTGGACGCCGGCGCGATGCTGCAGTTTGAGAAGCATCCGTACGACGGCAAACGCGAGCGGAACATCGGCGTGACGTTTGATCTGAATTATCGTTTTTAAAGGAATAATCATGCTTATTCGATCCTCGCTTTTCGTGTTGGCCGCGTTGCTGACCACCGCCTGCAGCCAGGCGGACGTGCCGCGCTTTACGCCGCCGGCGGAGCGCCCCGTGGGGCCGATGGAACGCCCGTGGCCGGCCAACCGTTACGCGGTGCTGGCGTATCACGACGTGGAAGACGGCGCGGCGGACCAGCGCTACATGTCGGTGCGTACCAGCGCGCTCAACGAACAGTTCGCCTGGCTGAAGCAAAACGGCTACCAGCCGGTGTCGGTCGAGCAGATCCTGCAGGCGCAAAACGGCGGCCCGGCGTTGCCGAACAAGGCGGTGCTGCTGACCTTCGACGACGGCTACCGCAGCTTCTACAGCCGGGTCTTCCCGCTGCTGAAGGCCTACAACTGGCCGGCGGTGCTGGCGCCGGTCGGCGTCTGGCTGGATGCGCCGGCCGGCAAGCCGGTCGATTTCGGCGGCCTGATGACGCCGCGCGATCGCTTCCTCACCTGGCAGCAGGTGCGGGAGGTGTCGGACTCCGGGCTGGTGGAGATCGGCGCGCACACCTACGCGTCGCATTACGGCGGCATCGCCAACCCGCAGGGCAATACCGAACCGGCGGTCGCCAATCGGCTGTACGACGCCAAACAGGGCCGCTACGAAAGCGAGGCGGAATATCGCCAACGCATCGAGAAGGACGTGGCGTTGATCACCCAGCGCATCACCGCCGCCACCGGTAAGGCGCCGCGCGTGTGGGTCTGGCCGTACGGCGCGGCCGGCGGCGTGGCGCTGGACATCGCGCGCAAGCACGGTTACCGCATGGCGCTGACGCTGGAGAACGGGCTGGGAGACGTCAACGCGCCTGAAAACGTGCCGCGCATGCTGGTGGCCGGTAACCCGTCGCTGACGAGCTTCGCCCAGCAGCTGACGCAGATACAGAACCGGCAGATCATGCGGGTGGCGCACGTCGATCTCGACTACCTCTACGATCCCGATCCGCAGCAGCAGGCCAAAAACCTCGACAAGCTGATCCAGCGCATCTACGACCTGCGCATCAATACCGTTTTCCTGCAGGCGTTCGCCGATCCAAAAGGCGACGGCAACGTGCGCGAGCTCTATTTCCCCAACCGCTGGCTGCCGATGAAGGCCGACCTGTTCAACCGGGTCTCCTGGCAGCTCTCTTCGCGCACCGGCGTGGCCGTGTATGCCTGGATGCCGGTGCTGGCGTTCGAACTGGGCTCTGACGTGCCGCGCGTACAGCGCCTCGATCCGCAAAGCGGGCAGCTGTCGGTAGACGACAAGCAGTACCGCCGCCTGTCGCCGTTCAGCCCGGTAGCGCGCCAGCGCATCGGTGAGATCTACGAGGATCTGGCGGCCCACGCCACCTTCAAAGGGATCCTGTTCCACGACGATGCCCTGCTGTCGGATTTCGAGGACGCCGGCCCCGACGCCGTTGCGGCCTACCGCCAGGCCGGCTTCGCCGATTCGGTGGCGGCGATACGCCAGGATCCGCAGCAGATGGTGCGCTGGACGCGCTTCAAGAGCCGGGCGCTGATCGCGTTTACCCAGTCGCTGACCGAGCGGGTGCGGGCGATCCGCGGCCCGCAGGTGCAAACCGCGCGCAACATCTATGCGATGCCGGTGCTCGATCCCGCCAGCGAAGCCTGGTTCGGCCAGAATCTGGCGGATTTCCTGCAGGCCTACGACTGGGTGGCGCCGATGGCGATGCCGCTGATGGAAAACGTGTCGCGCGCCGACAGCGGCCGCTGGCTGGATCAACTGGTGGGCAAAGTGGCCGCTTACCCCGGCGCGCTCGATAAAACGGTGTTTGAGTTGCAGGCCGTCGACTGGCGCAAGGAGCGCCGGATCAGCCTGGATGACGGTCAACTGCTGGCCGAATGGATGCGTCGCCTGCAGCGCAATGGCGCTCAGAGCTTTGGTTATTACCCCGACAACTTCCTCGACGATCGGCCTAAGCTGGATGCCGTTCGCCCGGTGTTGTCCTCAGCCTGGTTCCCACTGCCATGACCGATCGTTTAATTGCCTTATTTATTCTGTGTCTGGTGTTGAGCGTGCCTTTCGGCATCGTCCTGTTGTTTACCGGCGAAGTGCTGCTCAACTTCGTGTTTTTCTGGCCGTTGTTCATGTCCGGTATCTGGATCGCCGGCGGCATCTATTTCTGGCTGCACCGCGAGCGCCACTGGCGCTGGAGCCCGGACATGCCCGCGCCGGTGCTGCCGGGCAACCCGTCGATCAGCGTACTGATCCCCTGTTTCAACGAAGGGTTGAACGCGCGTGAAACCATTTCGGCGGCGATGGCGCAGCGCTATGAAAATATCGAAGTGATCGCCATCAACGACGGTTCCAGCGATGACACCGCCGAGGTGCTGGAGCAGTTGACGCTGGAGTTCCCCCGCCTGCGGGTGATCCATCTGGCGCAAAATCAGGGCAAAGCGATCGCGCTGCAGGCGGGCGCGGCGGCGGCGCGCAGCGAGTTTCTGGTGTGCATCGACGGCGATGCGCTGCTGGATCGCGATGCGGCGGCCTATTTGGTGGCGCCGCTGTTGGCCAATCCGCACGTCGGCGCCGTGACCGGCAACCCGCGCATCCGCACGCGCTCCACGCTGATCGGCCGCATCCAGGTCGGTGAGTTTTCGTCGATCATCGGCCTTATCAAGCGCACGCAGCGCGTCTATGGCCGCCTGTTCACCATCTCAGGCGTGGTGGCCGCGTTTCGTAAGCAAGCGCTTACCGATGTCGGCTACTGGAGCCAGGACATGATCACCGAAGACATCGACATCAGCTGGAAGCTGCAGCTCAAGCACTGGGCTATCTTCTTCGAACCGCGGGCGCTGTGCTGGATCCTGATGCCGGAGACCCTGCGCGGGCTGTGGAAGCAGCGCCTGCGCTGGGCGCAGGGCGGCGCCGAGGTGTTTTTAAAGAATCTGCGCAACCTGTGGGCCTGGGAGCACCGGCATATGTGGCTGCTGTTCGCCGAGTATTGCCTCTCTACGTTGTGGGCGTTCACTTACCTGGTCAGCGTGCTGATTTTCCTGGTCGGGCTGGCGGTGCCGCTGCCGGAGGGCATCCGCATTCACTCGTTGCTGACGCCGGCGTTTACCGGCCTGGTGCTGGGCGTGGTGTGCCTGCTGCAGTTCACCGTCAGCCTGCTGCTGGAGAAGCGCTATGAGAAGGGCTTCGGCCGCTCGCTGTTCTGGATCATCTGGTATCCGCTGGTGTATTGGCTGCTCAGCCTGCTGACCACGCTGGTGGCGTTTTCCAAAGTGATGTTGAAAGCTCGGCGCGGGCGTGCGCGCTGGATCAGCCCCGATCGGGGCATTGGGAGGATCAAAGAATGACGGACGTCCTGATTTATTCCGAACGCGGCCTGCTGCCGCGCGTGGTAGACAGCCTGTTGACGCTTTTTGCCTGGTGCGGCTTCCTTTATCTGTTCAGCCGAGGCCTGATGTCGGTGATGGATCAGCACGGGGTGGGGTCCGCCCTGTCGCTGCTGGAGGTGATCTCGCTGTATATCATTGTGGCGTTGTTCAATGCCGTCACGTTGATCGCCTGGGCCAAATACAACCAGTATTTCTCCCGCCGCAGGGCGGCCGGCCGCTGGCGGAAACAGCAACCGAACACCCACATCGGCTATATCACGCCGGAGTTAACCCGGCAGCTGCGGCATTTGCCGATCGCCGTGGTGTCCCATAACAGCGGCGGCGGCATCAGCCAGGTCAGCGGCAGGCTGACGGCGGCCGAACCGGCAGCGAACAAGGTGGTGCAGCTGCGTTAGTCGTCAGCGTTGCCGTCCGGCTTGCGGCGCAGCCCGCCCGGCGGCAACAGCAGGGCGCAGATCATGACGGCCAGGCTGAACAGCGGCAGCCAGCGCGCCACCGGGCCGGGGGAGTAGTTGTTGAGCACCGAGCAAACATAGCACGCCACGGCCAGCGCCCAACCCGGCAGGCCGATATCGTTGAGCCGAAACGCGGTTTTGGCCATAAACCACGTCACCAGGCCGAAACAGAACAGCGCCCAGACCATAATGCACAGCAGGTACAGCAATACCGAGACGAATTCCTCGGTATCGCCGTGCGCATGGGCGCGAAAATGGTTTTTATCCAGGTAGGTCGACAGAAACGACAGCAACACGATGCCAATGGCGAAGATCGCCAGCGAGAAAACAAAGGGTTTGCGCGAGATGCGCCCACGGTAAAGATCTTTGGCGAATTGTCCGAGAGATTCCATTACAGTCCATTGTCGTGATCATTGCGGCGATAGCCGGATGGCAAGCAGCCGGGCATTTTATCGGGGTAAAAGGGGGCGTCAAGGTGATAATTTTTCTCATTTAGTCGCGGTTGAGATTCCGCGCGGCCGCACCGGGCGTCCTTTCACCGTGCAAAACGTCACAATTTGGCACGTTTGGCTACCTGGCGCGGTAATTGGCGACATAATCCAGTTTGTTCGCGCCGAACAATGCATTAACATAACTCCCACTTATCTCTTGCATGGTTATATGGATATCCGATGCGTCACCTGGTTGCGCTTTTACCGCTGATTACCTTGCTTGCTGCCTGTAGCAGCACGCCGAAACCCAGTCCCACCGCTACGCCGCAAGGCACCCCGGTAAAGGGCGGCTTTTTGCTGAGCCCGGCGCACAGCGGCGCGCCGCTGGGGGGTGATTTCGCCAATAACCCAAATACCGCGCGCTTTATCGATAAGATGGTGCAGGAACACGGCTTTGATCGGCAGCAGCTGCACGACGTGCTGGCGCAGGCACGGCGCCTGGATTCGGTTCTGCGGCTGATGGACAGGCAGGCGCCGACGCCGTCGACCCAGGGGCCAACCGGGCCGAATGGCTCCTGGCTGCGCTACCGCAACAAGTTCATCACGCCGGATAACGTGCAAAACGGCGTGGTGTTCTGGAATCAATATCAGGATGCGCTGCAGCGTGCCTGGCAGGTGTACGGCGTGCCGCCGGAGATCATCGTGGGGATTATCGGCGTGGAGACCCGCTGGGGCCGCGTAATGGGTAAAACCCGCATTATCGATGCGCTGGCGACGCTGGCCTTCGACTACCCGCGCCGCGCCGATTACTTTGCCGGTGAGCTGGAAACCTTCCTGCTGATGTCGCGCACCGAAGGCGACGATCCGCTCGAGCTGCGCGGCTCCTTCGCCGGCGCGATGGGCTATGGGCAGTTCATGCCTTCTTCCTTCAAGAGCTATGCGGTCGACTTCAACGGCGATGGCCATATCAACCTGTGGGATCCGGTCGATGCCATCGGCAGCGTGGCCAATTACTTCAAGGCGCACGGCTGGTCCAAAGGCGAGCCGGTAGCGATTCAGGCCAACGGCCAGGCGCCGGGGTTGGAAAACGGCTTCAAGACCCGCTACTCGGTCACCGCGCTGGCGGAAGCCGGCCTGAGCCCGCAGGGATCGCTCGGGGATAACCAGGAAGCCAGCCTGCTGCGGCTGGACGTCGGCACCGGCTACCAGTATTGGTACGGCCTGCCGAACTTCTACACCATCACCCGCTATAACCACAGCACCCATTACGCCATGGCGGTATGGCAGCTGGGCGAAGCGGTAGGGCGCTCGGCGCGCGGCGGTTTCTGACGCTGCGCCCATAAACGAAAAAGGCCGCTTGCGCGGCCTTTTTTACGTTCTGAACAATCAGAAATCGTAGCGCAGACGCACCACGGTCATATCGCCGAGGTTGTCGGTGCTCGATGTCAGCACGTGCTCTACGTCAACGCGGAAGCCGTAGTCAAACTGCACGGTAACCCCGAGGCCGTTGTCGATGCGCTGGTAGTTGCGCCCGGTGACGTATTCCAGGCGATCGCCCATAAAGTACGGCATCACCGATTTCACCGCGTACTGGCCAACCGGCACGGTATAACCGGCCAGGTATTCGATACCCCACGCATCGCCGGCGAAGTAATTGTTGACGTCGGCTTTCTTGGTGGTCAGGAAGTCGTGGTAGTAACCGCCGCCGAAGGTGAGGGTCCAGTTGTCCGGTTTCCAGCTGAGGGCGGTGCCGACGATGTTCTGATCGTAGCTCTTGCTGCCGCTGGTGGACGGGTTGCGCATTTCGGCGCGGGTGTAGTTCCAGGCGGTGCCCCAGGTCAGATCCTGCGTGATGTGGTAATCCACGCCCAGTGAGCCGCCGCCTTTGCGCTTATAGCGCAGGCCGTTGCCCGGCAGGTAGTCGCTGTCGCTGAACAGGTACGACGCATAAACGTCCGCATCGCCGAAGCGGTTCTTGTACTTCAGCATCTTGCGTGAACGGTAAGAGCCGTCGTAGTCGCCGTTGATGCCGTTGCCCGGCGCCTGGGCCAACATGTCGTAGTCCCAGATATCGGTCTTGGCGCCAACCACATCATAGTAAACGCTGTTCTGCTGGCCGAAGGTCATCTGGCCCCAGGTGTTGCTTTTCAGGCCGGTGTACAGCATGCGGCGGCTGGTGTTTCTCGCGCCGTCGGCATAGTGATGATCCCAGTCGAACAGCGCCGGAATGTTTACGCCCAGCTCGTAGTAGCTGATCCAGCTGATATCGTCGAACAGGTAGTAGTCCGCCGCGAAACGGAAGCGGGTGCCGCCGTCAAAGCCGTTACGCTTGTAGGAACCTTTGTCGCCGTCGCCCGTCATGTTGTTGAACTGCGGACGGATGCTGCCGCCAACGGTGAAGTTCAGGCGGCTGAGCGGATCGCCGGCCTGTGGATCCTGCTTCAGCAGGGTGATTTCCGCCTGAGCGGCGAACGACGCGCTGCCGATCGCCAGACCCAGCGCCACCGCTTGAGTCAATACGCGCAATTTCATTGCCATGTGTTATCCCTGTTTTATGTATGACCGCCCCCATCAGCGCCGCCATGCCGATGTTTTGCGCAGAACGCTGCGTTTTTGCGCATTTTGACGGTTTTTTTTGGTGTTTTAGCGGCGGGCGGCATTTGTAACATAAACAGGGACATAAATAATTACTTTTCTTGCTAATTATTGGCCGGTTTTTGACCATTCCGTGCGGTGCAAAGGGCCGCTGTTCATGTTTCTCGATTCGGATGAATTCATTTAACGCCAAGGTTTATATTTTTCATTTGTCAGTCACCGGCGCCAGCCTGTAATTTCATCCGTGCAAGAGGTAATTAATTTGAGCCTTTTACCGGTGTATTAACGTCAGCCTTTGTCTGCGTAATCGGCCGGCATGAATAAGCGATTGGGAGGTCGCCATGAGAAACCTGTTAATGTTGTTAGTGGGGCTGTTTTCACTGCCGGCGATGGCGGCGGAGTCGCACGTTTGTCATTCTCAAGCGTATGATTATGCAGAGGTTAGTAAGCTTAGGCTGTCGGATGACACCCTGTTCACCTGCCGCGGCGTGGGGCGCCTGACGATCCCTGAATTAGCGCGTAAAGGATGGAGGGTGATTCATCTGGCGCAGCAAACGGAATATACCGACTCTGTCGATAGCGATGGTGAGGTTATTAAGCTTTATCAGGAAATCGTGGTTTATAAAGAATAACGCGACGGTTGCCCGTTATTATTCTCACGGTGGCGAGAACCCTATTATGAATGCGAGAATCGGAATCGACGGCAGGGCTGCCGCCGCGATGGTGATGCTATGCGCCATCTGGGGAATGCAACAGGTGGCAATCAAGGCCGCCGAGCCGGATGTGTCGGCGGTGCTGCAAATCGCCATTCGCTCGGGTCTCGCCGCGTTGGCGGTTTACCTGCTGGCGCGCGGCCGCGGCGAGCGCTTCACCTGGGATCGCGCCACGCTGTGCGCCGGTTTGAGCGTGGGGGCATTGTTCGCGCTGGAGTTCTTTTTTGTCTCCGCAGGGCTGCGTTACACCAGCGCCTCGCATATGGCGGTGTTTTTGTACACCGCGCCGCTGTTTTCCGCCCTTGGCCTGCATTTTCTCCTTCCTCAGGAGCGCCTGTCGCCGGTGCAGTGGCTGGGCATGCTCATCGCCTTTGGCGGCGTGGTGCTGGCCATATCGGGCATGGCTGAGGGAAGCGGCGGAGCCGAACGGCTGAAAGGCGATCTCTACGGCCTGCTGGCGGGGATCGCCTGGGGAGCCTCTACCCTGGTGATCCGCACCACGCGCCTGGCGGAGTGCCCGGCCAAACAGACGCTGCTGTGCCAGCTGACGGGCGCCTGTGTGCTGTTGTCGTTGCCGGCGCTGGCGACGGGAAACCTGCATTTCACCCTGAGCCCGGTGGCCTGGTACAGCCTGCTGTTCCAGACCGTGGTGGTGTCGTTTTTCAGCTACCTGATCTGGTTTTCGCTGCTGCGTCGCTATCAGGCCTCCTCACTGGGCATTCTCACCTTTATGACGCCGGTATTCGGTATCCTGGCGGGGGTCGTTATTCTCGGCGAGCCGTTGCAAATTGAGTTTGTATTGGGGGCCATGCTGATCGTGCTGGGACTAATCGTGGTGAGTTGTTCTTATCTTATTTATTTTGACCGAAGGGTGGCACCCAAAATATAAATTATGGATGTTGATGTACAGAACTACCAAATAAGCTGCGAAAGCCAATTCATTATCCAGCTGCAAATATCCCGCTATGCCTGGGGCGTGCCGCTGATCACGCTCAGCGATAACGGTGATTTTACCGTGATAAGAAACCGAGGCTGGTCGAGGTTAGCTAATGGGATGCAATTGGAGGTTTATTATTTCGCCAATAATTCCCTGCTTACCTGGGATAAAAACCGCAAATATATCTCTTATTCAAAGGCCGGCCGGCTCTACGCCTGCGCGCTGCATTTTTCTTATTCCCCCAAAATAGAGCGCTAACCCTCTGGCTATCAGACCAGAGGGGCGATTTTCATGATCCACTGCTTAAACGCGAGGATTTTCGGCCACTGCCGCTCGGAGATGGTCGAGGTGAAATAGCAGTGCTCGCAGGGCACGGTCATGTCGGTGAACGGAATGATCAGCTCGCCGCTTTTGATCCAATCCTGCACCAGATTGAGCCGCCCCATGGCGACGCCAAGGTGCCGCGTGGCGGCCAGCACCGCGAGATCGGATCGGTCGAACTCCATGCTCTTGCTGTCGGTATCCAGCCCCAGCGCAAAGTGTTGCGACCAGGTTTGCCACTCGTCTTCGCCGGAGTTGTAGCGATCGTGCAGCAGCGTGCAGTGGGCCAGGTTTTCCGGCGCATCGTACAGGCTATGTGCGGCGGCATACTGCGGCGTGCAGATCGGCACCATCGATTCCTGCATAAAAGCCTCGTCCAGATGCCGCCCCGAGGGCAGTTTGCCGAAGTACATCGCCAAGTCCACGCCGCGGTTGGCCAGGTTGATGATCTCCTGCCCGGTCAGAATGTTGAGGTGAATGGTGGGGTGCTGGGCGATAAAGTCGCCGATGCGCGGCAGCAGCAGGCATTGCACCAGAGAGGGGTGCGAATAGAGGGTCAACGTCCCCGTCAGCTCGCGATTTTTGATGTCCAGAATTTCCTGATTCAGCGTGTTGAAGGAGCTGTCCAGCGCCCATTGCATGCGCTCGCCCTCCGGGGTCAGGGTAATTCTGCGATGAAAGCGCTGGAATAGCAGGAAGCCCAACTCCTTTTCGAGCAGATTAATGCGGTGGCTTACGGCGCTGGGGGTGATCGACAATTCTTGCGCCGCCAGCGCAAAAGATAAATGACGGGCGACGCATTCGAAAGTATGCAGCCGGGAAAATTGATAGCTGGTCAGCGGGGTGGCCCGCTGTGAATGTTTTTTACTGGGGAACATGCTATTTCTCCGTGCACGTAATGCGCTAATATTAACACTTAATGGCATGAGTGATAAACCCAAGTTGATTAATATGTTCATTTTATATATCAGGACCCTGTTTACTGATTACCGTCATAGATTTTAAGGATTAAGATGATGAGATAACATGAACCGGTAAATGACTTGTCTGCTGGCAGACTGAAATTAGAAATTGACGAGGTCTGACATAAACCTGTTAAAGATAAATGTGACGTAGAAGGAGAAACGGTGAAAAATAAGGCCGTTATTTCTTACGCACGTATCGGTCAAGTAGAGCTGTAGGTATGATGAAAAACTGGCTCGTCCAGTGACGTTCACTGACAGACGAAGGGAAAGCCAGTAGCAAGTCGAAGGGAGGCCATTGTGCAGTTGATTTATTTTATGTCGGAATCGTTGGCGCCGGAGAAATTCGCCCGCATCCTTAATCCCGCCGATGCGCGTTATGAGCTGGAGCGACATTACCTGTTCGGCGGTTCGTCCATGTCGTCGATATCGAGCAGGCACACTATCACGCGCAATACGCAGTCCGGTATTGGCGTATCGAGTTACCGGGAAGATAGCGGCATGAAGCGCGGCGTGTTTGACGAACTAAAACGCGGCAGTTTGCTTGCCGTCGATGCAAGTATCGGTGCCTGGAGCCCCGTCAAATATCCGTTTTTCATCAATGCGCAAGGGCGCCTGCAGCGTTATCCCGGGACTGTATTACCGCCGCAGTACCCAGTTGAACGTATAATTCAACGTTATGAAGAGATGATCAGCCGATACGCCGCCAGGCCTAAACCAACTTCCTTGCCCCCGAGACAAAACACCGCTAAAAATCCCCCGCTGATGCAGGCGGTGGCCGCCGCCGTTGGCTCAAGCCTTACCGTCATCAAAGAGGTCGTTCGCCCAATGAGCAAACAGGAGCGTTGGCAGGCGAGAAAATATCTGATTGGTCGGGGGGAGCGAAGTATCTATCCGGATGCGCGGATTGCGGCGCAACGCCTGGCGCAAAATAACGTCGCGGTGGAAAAGGCCAAGCTGGCGCAGAATGTCTATAACACGACCAATCCGTTGGCGGCTACGCCAGGCGTGCCGGAAGGATGGCGGGATGTGAGTAATGACGGCGGTTTTTTGGATGGTTTAGGGGTTCGCCGGGAAATGCTTTATGACAATGAGATATCACCGGGTTTTTTGGCAAGGGTTTATGCTCCGGATAAAGCCGTGTTTGGCGATGATATGAAGCCGACAGTTGTTTTTCGCGGGTCAAGGATGCCTGAACTTCCTAATGGTAAACTGAATGCGGCGAAGAAGATATTTATCGATCGTGAACTGCCAGAGATAAAGAACCTGGAAGACTGGACGAATAACTTCAACCAAGGCAGAGGTGCTGAATCTGCATACTATCAAAGAGCTGTAGATATTGGCTCTTTATTAAAGGGCCGGGTAGATATCTCCGGGCATTCGCTAGGCGGTGGGCTGGCATCGGCGGCATCAATGACCAGCGGTAAATCTGGGTGGACATTTAATGCCGCGGGATTGAATTCGGGTACCGTGGAAAAGTATGGGGGTTCCTTGGTGGGCAGTGAGGATATTATCAACGCCTACCGGGTGAAGGGCGAAATTTTGACGAGGTTGCAGGAAGTCGATCTCAGGCAAGACTTTATCGACGTTAATGGCAACCTTGCATTATTGGCCGCGAAGGAAAAAATATCGTCACATTTGCCGGATGCCGTTGGTGTTAAACACACGCTTGATGGCGGTGTGGGAAATATGGGGGACCGACATGGGATCCAACAAGTGATAGACTGCATCGAACAGGAAAAAGACGATGATATCGCCACAATCGGTCACAGGATATAGAAGCTCGATGAGACAAGTTTTTAACGTGTTCGCAGCGCTGTTCATCGCGATTGGATTGGTGTTTACAACCGGATGTAAGGAGAAAGGAATGGACTTGCCGCCAGAAGGTTACTTTACAGGTCAACAGCTTGTGTTGGCTAAGGCTATCCGCGATGGGAATATCGGCAACATCAAACGGCTGGCGAAAGAGACGGATCTGAACAGCCCCGGTGAACACGATATGACATTATTGTTTTATGCCCTGGCGACGTCGACTCATGACAATGCCACGCCGGAACGGCTGCAGATTGCGACCGAGTTGGTAAAGGCCGGAGCCGATCCACTGCAACCTCGCCCCAATGGCGGTGCCAGTCCTGCTGAATGGATGGCAAAATTAGACAACGGTATTTGGTTAAAGGCATTGCTTGATGGGGGATTGTCTCCTAATGCAAGAGGCAAACTTGATGATCTACCAATAATATTTCAGACAATTAAATCCAGTAATACAGAGACAATGGCGACACTGATAAAATATGGTGCGGACATTAACATTCAGGATAGGTTAAAGAGAACACCATTAGTGGAGTGTGCTTATTTGGGGCGAATTGACCATATGAATCTTCTGCTTAAACATGGTGCAAATCCGTTTATTGAAGATAGATTTGGTGAAAACTTTGTTGATTTACTCGATGATAAAATCAAGAAAACGGAGGGTAATGATTCATTGCATACTCGATACCTTGAATTAAAGAAACTGCTGAGAGTTCAATAACAAATCGGGCCTGCATCGCCGAAAAGAACCGCGCCCGGTGGTGACCCTCCGGGCGCGGCATTCAGGGAAAAACGGTGTGCTGGTCGGCGCGCATCAACGGCGGCGCAGCAGCAGGCCGGCCAACAGGCCAGCGCCGGCAATGAGGGCTAATGCGGCGAGGGGGTTTTTCTTCATCATGCTGCCGGCGCAGCTCAGGGCGTCGCCGTATTTTTCTTGCAGCGCGCCCGCTGCATAGCGCGTGACGCCTTCGGCCTGCAAACGTTCGTTCCCGGTGACGTCGCCCGCCATTTCCTGCGCTTTGCCCGCCACTTTTTCCATCATGCCATTGGCTTTTTCGCTGTTCATTATGATGCGCTCCTAAGGTTCGATCCGTTTGGCTTCCGCACAGGGCGAAAGCCTGCATTTGCACCTCCATGTTATGCACTTCACGTTGTGCCTATAAGGGGCGTTTGCATCGGTACGGATAGTGCATTTGCAGGCTACTTGCCGTTCCTGGTGGCCGGCCCGCCGGTAAACAGACCGCGCTCCCTGGCCCAGACGATGGCTTCGCTGCGGCTATGCACACCCAGTTTGGAATAGACCGTCGCGACATGATTGCGAATGGTGTTGAGCGCCAGATTGAGGCGCGCTGCGATTTTCTTGTCCGGCAGCCCCTCGCAAATCAATTCCAGCACATCGCGCTCGCGCGGCGTGAGATCGCTGGCGTTAAATCCGGTCTGATCGGGCCGGTTGATGCTTTTCACGTTGGCCAGTTTTTCAATCAAGGTTTGGCTGAACCAGGAAGCGTCCTGCATCACTTCCTCGATGGCGCTCACCAGCTCCAGCTCCGAGCGTTTGCGTTCGGTAATGTCCATGAGCACCAGCAGGTAGCAGGGCGCATTGTGAATGCTGACGGCATCCGCCGAGGCCACGCAGTCGATCGGCTCGCTCCCTTTCTTGCGTACCCGGATGTCCAGTCCTTCGACGTTACCGCTTTTTTCCAGCGCGGCAAACAAACGGCGGTTCGCCTCGGGATCGTCAATAAATTGGATCTCATCGACCGTTTTGCCGATCAAGGCTTCGGCGTCGTACTCGGTGGTGCGGGTGAAGGTTTCGTTGACGTCCAGCACGCGCCGCTCGTGCGCCGTACACAACAACGTCGGCACCGGGCTCAGGCGAAATGCCTTGGCGAACCGCTCTTCACTTTCCCGCAGCGCCGATTCCGCCTGACGCCGGGGTTCGAGATCGGTAAAAGTGAACAGCATGCAGTCGTCTTCATTGATGTCCAGCGGTTGGCCGGCAACCACCACCAGCTTGCTTCCGCCACCGGGCAGTTTCAGCTCGGCCTCCATTTGTGGAATGGTTGCGCCTTCCCCCAGGCGCTGAATCGCCAGCTCTTTGTGTTCAGCCTGTTCCAACACGTCGAGTTCATAGACCGAACGCCCCATGACCTGTTCACGCTGGTAACCGGTCATATCGAGGAACCCCTGATTGACCTTGACGTAACGCAGGTCGCTTAGCCGACAAATGACCGCCGGCGCTGGATTGGCGTTGAAGGTTTTTTCAAAGCGCTGTTCGGCGCTGGCCCACTCCGTCGCGTCGCTCAGGATCAGCGCCAGCAGCTCCGGCTGCCCCTGCGCATCGGTGATAATCAGGCTCCGCAGGCGGTGCACCCAGAAGCTGTCCGGATCGTCGACCTGCCGAACTTCCACTACCACATCGGTGAAGGTCTCGCCATCGGCAACCCGGTTTAGCGGGTACTGTTCCAGCGCCAGCGGGTGGTTGTTGCGATAACGCAGGGCAAACCGCGCCGCGTACTCGTCGGCATTGGCCCCCAGGGCTTTCTGGTGGCTCACGCCATGCATGGCCAAGGCGGCTTCGTTGGCCCAAAGCAGCGTTTGATCGGTATCCGTCAGGATCACGCCGTCGGACAAGCCGGAGATGATTTGCTGCAGGTGGCCGCGGTGGGTTTCGCTGGCCAGGACGGATGGGTTCATGTGCTCTCCGCTAGACAGAAGGGGGAGCGGCCTCTGACGGGGGCCGCAGGTTACGCTACTCGCTGAGCAGCTTAGTGCATAACGTGCGTATTCGCAGGGTGTGAATGCACTAGTCATTCTGGCGCAAATGAACCGGGACGGCCGACGATGCCGCGCGGCAGACTGGATTTGTCTGCGCGGTTATCCGCCGTGCGTGCAATCACTTGTCCAGAAAATATAAGGAACAACGATGACCACTGTCTATGAATCAAATCGCTTTGCGTTTCAGGTGTCATGGGGCTCGATATTGGCCGGGAGTGCCGTGGCGCTGGTGACTTATCTGATCTTCAGCGTGCTGGGTACGGCTGTCGGTGCCCAGGCCGTGGATATGATGCAAAAGGGCAACCCGCTGAGCGGCTTTGGCACCGGCACCGGGATCTGGCTGCTGGTTTCAACGCTGGCCTCGCTGGCCGCAGGCGCGTTCGTCGCCGGCCGCACCGCACCGAATCGCGGCGGCTTGCATGGCCTGCTGAGCTGGGCGATCACCACCTTGCTGACCACCTGGCTGGTGGTTTCATTGGCGAGTGGCGTGGTGGGGCTGGCGGGTAGCGCGGTGGGCAAAGGGCTTTCGCTGGCGGGCAGCGGCCTGGCTGCGGCAGCGCCAAACGTGGGCGAAGGCCTCAAGCAACAGCTGGATAAAAAGGGCATCAGCCTTGACTGGGGAAGCCTGGAAAACCAGTTGAACGCCACGCTCAAGCAGACCGGCAAGCCAGAACTGGATCCGGCTCGGTTGGAACAGAAGGCCGATAGGGCGACCGCCGACGGCAAGCAATCGGCCATGGACGCGGCGGCCGATCCGGCGCGGGCCGCCTCCGAGCTCAAGCAGTGGTTCGACCGCGTCAAGCAGTCCGGTGAGCCGACGTTGAGCGCGGCCGATAAGGATGCGTTGGTGAATATCGTTGCGGCGCGCACCGGCAAGAGCCGTGATGAAGCGAGCCAAATCGTCGATAACTACGCTCAGGCTTACCAGCAGGCGGTGCAGAAAGTGGAGAAACTCAAGGCTGAGGCCGAGCAGAAAGCGCGTGAAGCGGCCGATGAAGCGGCTAAACAGCTGTCGCGCGCCGCATGGGGGTCGCTGTTGGTGCTGCTGTTGGGCGCCGCGCTGAGCGCCGGCGTGGGGCGGATTGCCGAATCAACTCGCCGCACCCTCGCGGTAAGTTGAGATGAGAAAAAACCTGTCGTGCATTTCGCTGAATTATCGAAAAGTAGCCGGGGCCTCCGCGCCCGTGCTCGTCATCGATTTTTGCAACGAGAACAACGAGCGCTATACCCTGCGCTACAACCTGCCGCCGGATACCCCGGAACGCACCGAGCGGCGGGTGTCTTTGCTGCTGTATCTGTTGCGTAAGCACAGGTCCGCAGAGATCGACAACCTGGCTGATTGAGCAGCCCGTGAATGAAAAGCCCGGCTTTGCTAGCCGGGCTTTTTGCTGCGCTTGGTCAATAAAGCGTGGCACAAGCAGACGCGGCACTGTTACGAGGGAAGGGGAGGCGGTTCAGCAGGGCACCAGTGGCGCTCCCATTGACATGGAGGGAAAATAGGGCATCGAACAGGGTTTGTTGAAACGTCGATTCTTCACCGTGCGGGAGAAGATAAAAAAGAAACTTGCAATGACGATCTGTGATTATCGGGCCCGAGGTTAAGATCTTGCGCTTATCCGCCGCATCTTCCTTCGCCACCGTTCATACTTTTTCGTATTCGGCTCAATAGTTTTATCAACCGGCCAAACAATAAAACACGATTTAATTTGTGATGATGAAATTCCTATTCGGCCATGCCCGTGGAGCGTAAAAAAACACTTTAAGATAAAACAATTAACATAAAGTGTGATTCACCCTGGCGGGGCAAATGCATCTTTAATGGATGCACTTTGCGTGGCGCATTTTTTATTCACGGATTTTTCGCAAGCGTATTTATATAACATGATCATTTTCAGTTATTTATATGATGACTTTTCCGATGCCGTAAAAATTGTATTGACAGGGTGATTTTTTTTAGGATTAATCCTAATGACTTGATTTGAGAGGTTAACGATTTTAATAAAAAGGACACAATCTTTATAAAGGCAGGGAGCGCTCATGGATTATAGAAAGGATATTCTTGTACAGGTCTTGGAGTATATGGAGAAAAATATTATAGAGGGGCTTTCCGTTGAGAAGGTTTCCATTATCTCGGGTTACTCTAAATGGCATTTACAGCGGTTATTTAAACATTATTTTGGCATTACGTTAGGGACTTATATCAGGAATAGAAAGCTGAGTCGGTCCGCTGTCCTGCTCAAACAGCATCAAGGTAACATATTGGATGTTGCCCTGGCATCCGGGTTTGCTTCTCAGCAATGCTACACGCGGGCATTCAAACGTTTCTTTGGCGAAACGCCCAACAGCTTTAGGAACAGCCGGGGATGGGATTTCTCCACCCAGATCCCACCGTATGGGAGCGACAATAAACCCTATTTTTATCATACGGTCATGCCGGATGACATCGACATGTTGAAGCAGTACAAGGCATTGATTTTCCACTCCGTCAGGAAGTACAGAGATGCCAGTGACATTACCCAGACGAATGATAAATGGCTAAGTAAAAATGGGAGGGCTTATAGCGTAGAAAAAAGAAAAGGGGGGCGGCCGCATGCCAACGGCAAGGAGCAAGAGGTTTTTCATTCCATATTTAACTTCTATATACCCATGGGGAAATATATTGTCATTCCCTTTATCGGGGAGCTACCTGAGTATATTGCCTTTTTTGAGGGTATCTATGACGCCCATCTGCCGGCTATTAATGTCAAAATGAGGGAGAGCTTTTTCATCGAATTATACAGGCACGAGCATTTAAACAGTAAGATCATCAATGTCGATATACTTATTCCTGTGGCGTAGTGTTGAGGAAAGGAGGCATCATGAGTAAAGAAAAATCCTCTGGCTCGATTAATAAACACCGCCGCGCGCTCTTTATGCTACCTTTAACGTTGCCTGCCTTTGGCAGAGTGAACGTTAAAGGTTTAGGCAGGCAGGCTATTCAATTAGCGCTGGCATTAACGCTCTTCATGTTTTCAGGAAATGCGATGGCAAATAATCGGGAACAGCATCAAATAGCGTTAGTCGGCACCTGGACCCATATTCCGGATGCGTCAACGGTGCAGAAACCGACGCGCCCCAGTGAAGGGCTCTATCGTCTGGCGGTTAATGGCGACGGCACGTTAACGCTGCTCGATGCCCTTAAAATGAAAAGCCCGTCGTGGATCGTCACATCCCGCGATGGCCGCTTCGCCTATGCCACCAATGAGGAGGACGCGGGAACGGTGACCGCCTTGGCGATAGACCAGGCTGGCAGCCTGCGGGTGCTGAATACGGTGAGCAGCGCGGGTCGGCAGCCGACGCATGCCACCCTCAGCCCGGACGGCAAGTTTCTGTTGGTCGCCAACTATTCCGTCGCCAAAGGCGGCGCGGGGGTGACGGTATTGCCGATTGGCAGCGACGGCAGGCTGGGTGAACGCGTACAGCATTATCCGTTTACGCCCGGCTCCGGCATCGTGCAGGGGCGCCAGGAAGGCGGGCATGCGCACTCCACCACCTTCAGCCGCGATGGGCAATACCTGTACGCGGCGGATCTCGGCGGCGATAAGCTGCACGCCTACCGCTATCGTTCGGATAACGCGCAGCCGTTGCAGGCGGATGCTTCGCGCGATGTCGCCTTTGCGCCCGGCGCCGGCCCAAGGCACATGGTGTTCTCGCCGGCAGGCGACTATGCCTATGTCATCACCGAAATGGCGGGCGAGATCGAGGCGTTTGCCGTTAACGACAATCGATTGACGCGGCAAGGGAAAGTGAAACTGAACGGCGGCCTCGATTCGGCGGAGGCGAAAAGCGGTGGGGCCATTATCCTGAGCCCGAGCGGCAGATATCTTATTGCCACCCATCGCGGCACCGATAACCACCTGCTGGTATTAAAAATAGGCAGGGACGGTCTGCCAGGCGTGCCGACGCGCTATGAGGCCGGCGGCATTGAGCCGCGTGCGCTCGCTTTCGATGCCGGCGGCCGCTACCTCTATGTCACGAATGTGTTCACCAACACCGTTATGCTGTTCGATTTCGATGATGAGAAGGGCGAATTGCAGGCCAGAGGTGAAGCGGCGGCGATTTCAACGCCGACGGATATTAAGTTTTTTAATTGATGCCAATTATAACGCTAGGCGACAATCGGACCTGAACAGGGGAAAAGGGGAATTGCGGGTGCAGATGATGGGGAATGGCGTGATAAGAAAGAATGGTGTCCCCGACTGGAATCGAACCAGTAACTAGCCCTTAGGAGGGGCTTGTTATATCCGTTTAACTACGGGGACGCTGCGGGCCGGCAACTGAAGCTGCCGGGGCATTATACCTTTTTTTACCCGCAGAATAAGCGCTTAGCGGCGCGTTTGCTCAATACCTCGCCAGTTCACGCCGAAATTTCCTCGGCTAACCGACCGCGATCACGGTTTTTCCCCGCCGTGGCGCCGCTTTTCCTCTTGCCGACGCGCGGCCTGGTTTTTGGCGCTCAAATCGTTGCGGATCTGCGCGTGGCTTATCAGCGCAAAGATAAAGGTGCCGCCGATGATGTTACCCGCCAGCGTCGGCAGAGCGAACGGGTAAATGAATGCTTGCCAGCCAATCGCGCCGTTGAACACCAGATACAGGATCTCGACCGAACCGACCACGATATGGGTCAAATCGCAAATCGCCACCAGGTAGGTCATCAGCACGATCACCCAGATTTTCGCCGCGCCGGCGGCCGGGAACATCCACACCATGGTGGCGATGATCCAGCCGGCCAGGATGCCGTTGGCGAATATTTCCCCCGGCGTATGGCGCATCACCTCTTCGCCCAGGCTGACGAAGGCGCCGCGTGTTTCGGCGTCGAACAGCGGCATATGGGTAAACGCCAGCGCCGCCAGCCCGGTGCCGATCAGGTTGCCGAGCAGCACCACGCCCCACAGGCGCAGCAGGATCAGCAGGTTGCGCGGCGTGGGCTTATGCATGATTGGCAATACCGCCGTGACGGTGTTTTCGGTAAACAACTGCTGGCGCGCCATGATGACAATGATGAAACCGAAGGTATAGCCGAGGTTCTCGATGAAAAAGCGGCTGGGATCGTCCGGCAGGCGGGCGTGGAAAATGCCTTTTGCCGCCAGCGAGGCGCCCATCGACAGCCCGGCGGCGATCGCCGACCACAGCAGCGCCAGCCCGTCGCGCTCCAGCTCTTTTTCGCCTTCCATCCGGATCTGTTCATGCACCGCCGCCGCGCGCGACGGCAGATTCTCTTCCCTGACTTCGATTTCGCGCTTGCCCTGTTCCTGCTCCTCGCTCTCTACCTGCATCGTCTCATCCGGCTCGTGCTCTTGGCGCTGCTGCTCGCTCATGCTGTCGCTCCTGCTCATTAAGGGTGAGTTCACGTCATTAAGCGTAGTTGCCTGGCCCAAATGCGGCGAAATACAGAAAAAGGTAACAAGAGTTAAAATCCGCCGATTTTTTCCACGCATTCTTGATCCTGCTCGCCATATTGGCCCGTCGGCGCGCCCGCCGCGGGCTGCGTGCGGGGAAAGGCTTATGCTATGATTCGCTATCCCAAAGAAAAATATGAGTTCCCCGATGCTGGAAGCCAAAAGTCTGAGTTGCGTGCGCGATGAGCGCATCCTGTTTAGCGAGCTAAGCTTTTCAGTTCAGCCGGGCGATATCATTCAGGTAGAAGGGCCGAACGGCGCGGGTAAAACCAGTTTGCTGCGCATTCTCGCCGGTCTGGCGCGGCCGGACGGCGGCGAGGTGTGCTGGCGCGGGCGCAGCACGCTGCGCGATCGTGCGGGTTACCAGCAAGATTTGCTGTTTATCGGCCATCAGCCCGGCATCAAAGCCGTATTGACGCCCTTCGAAAATTTGCAGTTTTATCAAGCGGTGCGCGGCACAACCGATCATCCGGCCATCTGGCGCGCCCTGGAGCAGGTGGGGCTGGTGGGCTACGAAGATCTGCCGGTGGCGCAGCTGTCCGCCGGGCAGCAGCGGCGCGTGGCGCTGGCGCGGCTGTGGCTCAGCGCGGCGCCGCTGTGGATCCTCGATGAGCCGCTGACGGCGATCGACAAACAGGGCGTAGCCGAGTTGATTAGCCTTTTTGAACAACATGCGCAGCGGGGCGGCATGGTATTGTTGACCACCCATCAGGATTTGGCCGGCGTCAGCCAAACGGTAGGTAAAGTTCGTTTGGCGGAACATGACGCGGGGAGCCTGTGATGTTTTTGACCCTGGTGCGCCGCGAACTGAAGATCGCCTGCCGTAAAGGCTCGGAGATCGTCAACCCGCTGTGGTTTTTCCTGATTGTGATCACGCTGTTTCCGTTGGGGATTGGCCCGGAGCCACAGCTGCTGGCGCGCATTGCGCCGGGCATCGTGTGGGTGGCGGCGCTGCTGGCCTCGCTGCTGTCGCTGGAGCGGCTGTTTCGCGACGACTTCCTCGACGGCTCGCTGGAGCAGCTGTTGCTGCTGCCGACGCCGCTGCCGATGACGGTGCTGGGCAAAGTGTGTGCTCACTGGGTCGTGACGGGATTGCCGCTGCTGATCCTGTCGCCGCTGGTGGCGCTGCTGCTGTCGCTCGATATGCAGACCTGGCTGGCGGTGGCGGGGACGCTGCTGCTCGGCACGCCGACGCTGAGCCTGATCGGCGCTATCGGCGTGGGGCTGACCGTCGGCCTGCGCAAAGGGGGCGTGCTGCTCAGCCTGCTGGTGCTGCCGCTGTATATCCCGGTGCTGATCTTCGCCACCGGCGCGATCGACGCCGCCTCGATGGGCATGCCGATCGACGGTTACCTGGCGATACTCGGCGCGATGCTGGCGGGCAGCGTGACATTGGCGCCGTTTGCCACCGCGGCGGCGCTGCGAGTGAGCGTGCACTAGCTAACGTATTGAATGAACAGACGGGGCAAGGCCGACAAGAGCGTACCCCGCAGAAGATTTTCGCCGTTTCGATCGCTCGGGGCGGCCGACGCATAAAAATTACCGTGAGCACTGACGACAATGTGGAAATGGTTACATCAACTGGCGCGGCCTGAACGGCTGTATCACGTCTGCGGCCGCTTTATCCCCTGGCTGGGGCTGGCGGCGGCGGCCTGCCTGCTGCTTGGCTGGGCATGGGGCTTTGGTTTCGCGCCGAAGGATTATCAGCAGGGCGACAGCTTCCGCATCATTTATATTCACGTGCCGGCGGCCATGTGGTCGATGGGCATCTACGCCTCGATGGCGGTGGCGGCGTTTATCGGCCTGGTGTGGCAGATGAAAATGTCCGATACCGTGGTGGCGGCGATGGCGCCGATCGGCGCGGTGTTCACCTTTATCGCGCTGGTGACCGGCTCCGCCTGGGGCAAGCCGATGTGGGGCACCTGGTGGGTGTGGGATGCGCGTCTGACCTCCGAGCTGGTGCTGCTGTTCCTTTATATGGGCGTCATCGCGCTGTACAACGCCTTTGAAGACCGCCGTCTGGCGGGCCGCGCCGCCGGGATTCTGGTGCTGGTGGGCGTGGTAAATATCCCTATCATCCATTTTTCGGTCGAATGGTGGAATACGCTGCATCAGGGCTCGACCAATATGCAGCAGTCTATCGCGCCAAGCATGCGCACCCCGCTGCGCTGGGCGATCCTCGGTTACCTGCTGCTGTTCGTCACGCTGACGCTGATGCGCCTGCGCAATCTGATCCTGTTCCAGGAGCGCCAGCGCCCGTGGGTCGCCGGGCTGGTGAATAAGGAGCGTCAGTCATGAACGCCGCATTCGATTCCTGGTCGGCGTTTTTCGCCATGGGCGGTTACGCCTTCTATGTTTGGCTGGCGGTCGCCGCCACGGTGATTTCGCTGTTGGGGCTGGTGGCGCACACCGTCTGGCAACGGCGGCAGTTGCTCGCCGAGATCGGCCGCCGTCAGGCGCGCGAGCGGCGCATTCGCCATGCGCAACAATCAAAACAAAAATCCGCCGCACCGCGGGAGAAATCATTGTGAATCCACGTCGTAAAAGCCGCCTTTATCTGGCGATCGTTGTGCTGATCGGCATCGCGCTGACCGCGACCCTGATGCTGTACGCGCTGCGCTCCAACATCGATCTGTTCTATACCCCGGGTGAGATCCTGCAGGGCAAGGGCGAAAATCATGAGAAGCCCGAGGTCGGCCAGCGGCTGCGCATCGGCGGCATGGTGATGCCCGGCTCGGTGAAACGCGATCCCAATACGCTGCAGGTCAGCTTCAAGATTTACGACGCGCGCGGCGCGATCGGCGTGACCTACACTGGCATTCTGCCGGACCTGTTCCGCGAAGGGCAGGGCGTGGTGGCGCAGGGCGTGCTGGGTGAGGGCAACGTGGTCAATGCGCGCGAAGTGCTGGCCAAACACGATGAAAAATACACGCCGCCGGAAGTGGCCGACGCGATGAAAGAGAACCACAAAGGCCCGGCGGAAGCGTATAACGCGCCGCAGGCGGAGGGCGCCAAGTCATGATGCCGGAACTGGGCAGTTTTCTGCTGTGCCTGGCGCTGGCGATTGCGCTGCTGCTGAGCATTTACCCGCAGTGGGGCGCGGCGCGGCAAGACAGCCGCATGATGGCGGTCGCCCGCCCGCTGACCTACGGCATGTTCGCCGCGATTGCGCTGGCGTTCCTGTGCCTGGTGCACGCCTTCGTGGTCAATGATTTTACCGTCGCCTACGTGGCCACCAACTCCAATACCCAACTACCGGTGTATTACCGCATCGCCGCCACCTGGGGGGCGCATGAGGGGTCGCTGCTGCTGTGGGTGCTGCTGCTGAGCTGTTGGTCGCTGGCGGTGGCGTTGTGCAGCCGGGCGATGCCGCAGGATGCGGTGGCGCGGGTGCTGTCGGTGATGGGGATGATCACCGCCGGTTTCCTGCTGTTCATTATCATGACCTCCAACCCGTTCACCCGCACGCTGCCGAATTTCCCGATCGACGGCAGCGATCTCAACCCGCTGCTGCAGGATATCGGCCTGATCTTCCACCCGCCGCTGCTGTATATGGGCTACGTCGGCTTCTCGGTCGCCTTTGCGTTCGCCATCGCCTCGCTGATGGCCGGCCGGCTCGACACCGCCTGGGCACGCTGGTCACGCCCGTGGACCACCGCGGCCTGGGTGTTCCTCACGCTCGGCATCGTGCTCGGATCGGCCTGGGCCTACTATGAGCTGGGCTGGGGCGGCTGGTGGTTCTGGGATCCGGTGGAGAACGCCTCCTTTATGCCGTGGTTGGCCGGCACCGCGCTGATGCATTCGCTGGCGGTGACCGAAAAACGCGGCACGTTCAAAGCCTGGACGGTGTTGCTGGCGATCACCGCCTTCTCGCTGTGCCTGCTGGGCACCTTTCTGGTGCGTTCCGGCGTGCTGGTCTCGGTGCACTCCTTCGCCTCCGATCCGGCGCGCGGCATGTTTATCCTCGCCTACCTGGTGATCGTGATCGGCGGTTCGCTGCTGCTGTACGCGGTCAAGGGCGGTCAGGTGCGCAGCCGGGTGCAGCACGAGACCTTCTCGCGCGAGACCTTCCTGCTGGGCAACAACGTGCTGCTGATCGCCGCCATGCTGGTGGTGCTGTTGGGCACGCTGCTGCCGTTGGTGCACAAACAGCTGGGGCTGGGCAGCATCTCGATCGGCGAGCCGTTCTTCAACACCATGTTCACCTGGCTGATGGCGCCGTTGGCGCTGCTGTTGGGCATCGGGCCTTTGGTGCGCTGGCGCCGCGATGAGCCGAGCAAGCTGTGGCGCCGCCTCGGCGTGGCGCTGTTGGCGACGCTGGTGCTGTCAATCCTGCTGCCGTGGCTGCTGCAGGACAGCATCGCCGGCATGACGGTGGTGGGCCTGATCATGGCGCTGTGGGTGATCATCCTGACGCTGATGGAGCTGCATGAGCGCGCTACCCACCGTCACGGTTTCTGGCGCGGCCTGCGCCAGCTGTCCCGCAGCCACTGGGGTATGGTGCTCGGCCACCTCGGCGTGGCGGTGACGGTGATCGGCATCGCCTTCAGCCAGAACTACAGCGTGGAGCGCGACGTGCGGATGAAGGCCGGCGACAGCGTGGATATTCACAACTATCACTTCGTGTTCCGCGACGTGCACGACATTCGCGGCCCGAACTACAGCGGCGGCGTCGGCATCATCGACGTCACGCGCAACGGCAAGCCGGAGGCGACGCTGCACGCGGAGAAACGCTACTACAGCGTGGCGCGCAGCATGATGACCGAAGCGGCGATCGACGGCGGTTTCAGCCGCGATCTGTACGCGGCGCTGGGCGAGGAGCTGGAGGACGGCTCCTGGGCGGTACGCCTGTATTACAAACCCTTCGTGCGCTGGATTTGGTTCGGCGGCGTCTTTATGGCGATCGGCGGCCTGCTGTGCATCCTCGACCCGCGTTACCGCATGAGCAAAAAACTCAAGCGCGAAGGCAAGCTGGAGGCGCATCCATGAATCGTAAGCTGCTGTTTATCCCGTTGGTCCTCTTCCTGCTGCTGGTGGCGGCGCTGATGGTGCAACTGACGCGCAACGCCGGCGGCGAAGATCCGACCATGCTGGAATCGGCGCTGATCGGCAAACCGGTGCCGACCTTCAGGCTGGAATCGCTGGATCAGCCCGGCAAAACCTACGATCAGGCGGTGCTGCGCGACGGCAAGCCGATATTGCTTAACGTCTGGGCCACCTGGTGCCCGACCTGCCGCGCGGAACACCAGTATCTCAATACGCTGGCGGCGCGCGGCGTGCGGGTGGTTGGCCTGAACTATAAAGACGATCGTGCCAAGGCGGTGACCTGGCTGAATTCCCTCGGCAATCCCTATGCCCTCAGCCTGTACGACGGCGACGGCATGCTGGGGTTGGATCTCGGGGTCTACGGCGCGCCTGAGACCTTCCTTATCGACGGCCAGGGGATTATTCGCTATCGCCACGCCGGCGACATGAACGAGCGCGTTTGGCAGCAGGAAGTGCTGCCGCTGTATAAAAAGTACGGGGGTGAGGCATGAGGCTGATTGTCCTGCTGTGCGCCGCGCTGCTGAGCTGGAGTGCCGCCGCGGCGATCGATACCTATCGCTTCAACTCCGTCGAGCAGGAGCAGCAGTATCGCGAGTTGACCGAACAGCTGCGCTGCCCGAAATGCCAAAACAACAGCATTGCCGATTCCAATGCCATCATCGCCGCCGACATGCGCACCAAGGTGTACGAGCTGATGATGCAGGGGCAAAGCAAGCAGCAGATCATCGATTATATGGTGGCGCGCTACGGCAACTTCGTCACCTACGAGCCGCCGGTAACGCCGGCGACGCTGATCTTGTGGATCGGCCCGCTGCTGTTCGTGCTGATCGGCGGGGCGGTGGTGATCCTGCGCACCCGTCGTCGGCCTGGCGCGGCGGTGGACGATGAATTCTCCGAACGGGAACGGCAGCGCCTGGCGGCGCTGTTGCAAGAGACTGACAGGAAGAAACCCTAATGGCTTTTTGGCTGATTATTTGCGTGTTGCTGGCCGGCGCCGCCGCGTTGCTGGTGGTGCCGGCGATGCGCCACGGCAAGCAGAGCGCCGCCACGCGCGATGCGTTGAACAAGGCTTTTTATCAGGATCGCCTCAGCGAGCTGGAGCAGGACGAGCAGCAAGGCGTGGTGACCGAGCGCCCGGAGCTGGTGAAAGAGCTGCAACAGAACCTGTTGAACGACATTCCCGTCGAGCAGGCGGCGCAGGCGAAGCCGATCAATCGCTGGGCGCTGGTGCCGGGCGTGCTGTTATTGCTGGCGGTGACCGTTGGCTTTTATCTGAAAACCGGCGGACTGGCGCAGGTACTGGACTGGCGCCTGGTGCAGGCGCAAATGCCGGAATTGCGCGAGCGCGTCGCCAATGAGCGCGCCAAACCGCTGAGCATGGAAGAGATCGCCCGCCTCGGGCTGGGGCTGCGCACCGCGCTGCAGCAGGACGATCGCAACATCAACGACTGGATGATGCTGGGGCGGGTCGGCATGGCGCTGAACAATGCCACCACCGCTACGCAGGCGTTTGCCCATGCTTATCAATTGGATCCGAATAGTCTGGAAGTGCGGCTCGGCTATGCCGAGGTCTTGACGCGCTCCAACGATCCGGAGGATAACAAGCAGGCGACGCAGCTGTTGCGGCGCATGATCGCGGAAAATCACGGCGATCCGCGGGTGCTGAGCCTGCTGGCGTTCAATGCCTTCGAACAGGGCGACTTCAAACAGGCGATAGGCGCCTGGCAGGTGATGCTGCAGCTGCTGCCGGCCAACGATCCGCGCGCGGAAGTGATACAGCGCAGCATTGCACAAGCAAAAGCCCAGGCCGGCGGAGAAACTGTTAAACTGAATGTGACCGTTTCGCTGTCACCGCAGGCGGCGAAAGCCCTGCCGACGCAGGGGACGCTGGTCATCTCGGTTACCGACGGCGTCAGCCCGGTGCCGGTGGCGGTAAAACAATTGCCGCTGAGCCGTTTTCCGCTGTCTTTCTCTCTGGATGACAGCAACGCCATGATGCCCGAGCGTTTACTCTCGGCACAGCATCAGGTGCAGGTGCGTGTGCGCCTCTCACAGGACGGATTGGCCACGCCGCAGCCGGGAGACTGGTTCGGCGAAAGCTCGCTGCAGACATTCAGCGGTAAAGAGCAGGTTAGCGTTCAGATAAACAAGCAGGTCAATGAAAAATAAGACCGAACGTGTTTTTATGGAGAAAAATATGAACTTTCGCCTGACTGGGGTGGCATTCGCAACGGTATTACTGGTGGGCTGTGCCAGCGCGCCAGACAAAGATCCGCAAGGGCGTTCCGATCCTTTGGAAGGATTTAACCGGACGATGTTCGACTTCAACTACAACGTCCTGGATCCTTATATCCTGCGCCCGGTCGCGGTGGCCTGGCGCGACTACGTGCCGATGCCGGCGCGTAACGGCATCAGCAACTTCACCTCTAACCTGGAAGAGCCGGCCAGCATGGTCAACGCCTTCCTGAAGGGCGATCCTTACCGCGGGATGATCCACTTCAACCGTTTCTTCCTGAATACCCTGCTCGGGATGGGCGGCCTGATCGACGTGGCCGGCATGGCCAACCCGAAACTGGCGCGCGAAGAACCCAACCGCTTCGGCAGCACGCTGGGCCATTACGATGTGGGTTACGGCCCGTACGTGATGTTGCCGGGCTACGGCAGCTTCACGCTGCGTGACGAAGGCGGCGACTTTGCGGATACGCTTTATCCGATGCTGAGCTACCTGACCTTTTGGATGTCGGCGGGCAAGTGGGTGGTCGAGGGGATCGAAACCCGCGCCCAGCTGCTGGATTCCGATGGTCTGCTGCGCAACTCTTCCGATCCTTACATCATGGTGCGCGAAGCTTACTTCCAGCGCCACGATTTCATCGCCAACGGCGGTTCGCTCAAGCCGGAAGAGAACCCGAACGCCAAGGCGATTCAGGGCGAACTGGACGAGATCGACTCGCAGTAATCACGGGCGTTACGCCAATGAAAACCCGCCGTCAGGCGGGTTTTTTTATGCCGGCGGCAAGCGGCGGGCAAAAAAAAGCGCCCCGAGGGGCGCTTTGGCTTCTTTCTCAAGCGAGATTAGAAACGGTAGTTGAAGTTGGCACCGTACAGCCAGGCCTTGCCCACCGAGTTGAAGGTGTATGGGCCTTCGTTGATGGTGACTTTCTGGCCGTGCATGTAGGACACACCGACGTCGACCGACGCGTCTTTGTTGAACGCGTAAGAGGTACCTGCGCTGACCCAGAAGCGGTCCTGATCCGGAATGGAGATAGAGCGGTTCTGTGCCGGCACCGGGCTGTCATCGAAGGCGACGCCGCCGCGGAAGGTCCAGTTGTCGTCGTAGAAGTAGGTGGTACCCAGCGCAATGCGGTAGGCATCGCGGAAGCCTTCATGCTTCTGGAACAGGGTCTGGCCGTTGCTGCCGGTGGCTCTCAGCTCCTGGAACTGGCTCCAGCTGGTGTACGCCAGGCTGTAGTGGATGGCCCACTGAGGCGCCACTTTGTTGTAGCCGGACAGTTCCCACATTTCCGGCAGGTTCAGATCCAGAGAGCCCGGGATGGTGCTGCCGCTGGTGCCCCACGGCAGACCAACGCCCAGCGCCTGGGTAATTGGGTTGTACTGTGCCGGCAGGCTGCTTTTGTAGTCGCCGTCGAACTTGATTTTCACTTCAGAACGGTAGGTGAAGCCGTAACGGTTGTTTTCGTCCACTTCGTACAGCAGGCCGGCATTCCAACCGAAGCCCCACTTATCGCCTTTCAGGTGAGAAATTTGGGTATCGCCAGGAATTTGAGCGATCATCCCGGCTTGCTGAGGCGTTAATTGACCGGTTTGCAGGCCTTGACCGGCAAGCAGCTTCGGCAATTCGCCGGCGTAGCGTTCCAGTTTGGCTCTGGCGTATACGGCGTCGAAGCCCAGACCGAAGCTGAAGTGTTGATCCAGGCGGTAAGCCCCGCTCAGATTCAGGTTCAGGGTTTCCAGATCGGTTTTGCCGCCATAAGCGCCTGCGGTGTAGCCGTCGTTGAATTCGGTCGCCAGACCGTAGTTGCTGGTGACCGATCCGCCTACGGCGAACTGATCGTTAATCGGGTGAACATAATGCAGGTTCGGCACCCAGGCGGTTGGCGCGATGTTTTTCGCATCCAGGCTGGCGCCGGAAGGGGATTTGCCGGTGATGTCTACATCCGGGTCGATAAAGACCGCGCCGATGGAAAGTTCCGGGCGGGTGTACATCATCAACAATGCCGGGTTGCGGCTCGCGGAGGCCGCCGTATCCGCCATGGCGCCTTCGCCAGAATACGAACGTCCTAAACCAGCTGCTGAGAACTCATTCAGCTGGAATCCTGCGGCAGACACGTTTGATGAAATAATTGCCACTGCAGCTGCGAGAGCTGATTTAGTCAATAGGTTTTTCTGGCTCATGACCAAAACCTCATTATGTGTTTATTATTTAAACTATGTTACGCAAGGTAACAAGGAGCGCGGGATTGTAGGGTCCGTTATCATTCAGACAAATCAGACCAGTGGCTGAAGTATAGGTCTGACCTGTGAAAATGTTGCAAGTTTGTTTTTGAAATATTTCCAACCTGATATCAAAAAAGAGATCTGCTTAACAAAAAGCCAGCAGTAAATAACAAAATTCTTACCATTCCTTAGCAGGCGCTCATTTTTATTTGTGATTTCCATCACTTAAAACACCCAGTAAAAGTAAGTGCTAGTGATTGCCGGCGCGGAAGCGTAAAATACCTACAGAATTTTGTGGCTTTGTGCCGGTGAGTAAAACGGCAATTTGGGCTGATAACCAAGGCCCTTGAGGAGAACCAATCATGTCAGATGCAATTAATAAATGCAGCGCCCAGGAAACCGCCGCGTGTTGCTGCGTGGATGTCGGCACCGTGATGGATAACACCGATTGCACCGCGTCCTACAGCCAGGTGTTCAGCAATCAACAAGATGCGGAAGCCATGCTGGCCGCCCTGAGCGAAAAGGCGCGCGCGGTAGAATCCGACCCTTGTGACATCAGCAGTAGCATTAAACCGGTTGACGGCGGCGTGCAGTTGGAGGCCGATTTCACCTTCGCCTGCCAGGCGGAAACCCTGATCTTCCAGCTCGGCCTGCGTTAATCCCCGCTTTACCCCCGGCGCCGCCTGCCGCGCGTCGGGGATTGCCTTCCCTACATCGCCCCCGATAGAAAGTGCGCCTGCTCGCAGTTTTGATCTCTGCCGGTTTGCCAAATGTAACCGTTTGGTTAACAATGACCTCATCAGGTCAGACCTCTTTCTGCCCATTGCGCTGACGTTATTTTCTTCAGGAGCATTTATGAGTAAGGCACTGCCGTTGGTGACCCGTCATGGTGACCGCATTGCGATTGTGAATGGACTGCGTACCCCCTTTGCCAAACAGGCGACTGCCTATCACGGCATTCCGGCGGTGGATTTAGGGAAAACGGCGGTGAGCGAGCTGTTGGCGCGCAGCGGTATCGATCCGCAGCTTATCGAACAGCTGGTGTTCGGCCAGGTGGTGCAAATGCCCGAGGCGCCGAACATCGCGCGTGAAATCGTGCTGGGCACCGGCATGAGCGTCCATACCGACGCCTACAGCGTGTCGCGCGCCTGTGCCACCAGCTTCCAGGCAATCGCCAACGTGGCGGAGAGCATCATGGCCGGCAGCATCAGCGTCGGCATCGCCGGCGGGGCGGACTCTTCTTCCGTTTTGCCGATCGGCGTCAGCAAGGCGCTGGCACGCACGCTGGTGGACGTCAACAAGGCGCGTACGCTGTCGCAGCGTCTCAAACTGTTCAGCCGGCTGAAATTCCGCGATCTGATGCCGGTACCACCGGCGGTGGCGGAGTATTCCACCGGGCTGCGCATGGGCGATACCGCCGAGCAGATGGCGAAGAGCCACGGCATCACCCGCGAGGCGCAGGATGCGCTGGCGCACCGTTCCCACGAGCTGGCGGCCAAGGCCTGGCAGCAGGGGTGGCTGCGCGACGAGGTGATGACCGCCTACGTGCCGCCTTACCGCGCGCAGCTTTCTGAAGACAACAACATCCGCAAAGATTCCAGCCTGGCGTCCTACGCCAAGCTGAAACCGGCGTTCGATCGCAAGCACGGTAGCGTCACCGCGGCCAACAGCACACCGTTGACCGACGGCGCGGCGGCGGTGTTGATGATGAGCGAGTCGCGCGCCAAAGAGCTGGGGCTGCAGCCGCTGGGCTATTTGCGCAGCTTCGCCTTCGCCGCCATCGACGTGTGGGAAGACATGCTGCTGGGGCCTTCCTACGCCACGCCGCTGGCGCTGGATCGCGCCGGTATCGGCCTGGCCGATCTGACGCTCATCGACATGCATGAAGCCTTCGCCGCGCAAACGCTGGCTAACCTGAAGATGTTCGCCAGCGAAGAGTTCGCCCGCGAGAAGCTTGGCCGCAGCCAGGCGATCGGCGAAGTGGACATGGACAAATTCAACGTTCTGGGCGGTTCCATCGCCTATGGCCACCCGTTCGCCGCCACCGGCGCGCGCATGATCACCCAGACGCTGCATGAGCTGAAACGCCGCGGTGGCGGGCTGGGCCTGACCACCGCCTGCGCCGCCGGCGGGTTAGGGGCCGCGATGATCGTGGAGGTGGAATGATGAGCTTTGAAAACGCATTGCATGAACAGCGCGCCAAGCCGTCGGCCTTTCAGCTGACGATTCGCCCCGACAACATCGGCGTGATCACCATCGACGTACCGGGCGACAAGGTGAATACGCTCAAGGCCGAGTTCGTCGAACAGGTGAACGACGTGCTGATCCGGGCGCAACAGCATACCGCGCTGGAAGGGTTGGTGATCGTTTCCGGCAAGCCGGACTCGTTTATCGCCGGCGCCGACATCACCATGATTGCCGCCTGCACCAGCGCCAAAGAGGCGGAAACGCTGGCCAAGAAAGGGCAGAGCACGCTGGCGCAGATCGCCGCGTTCCCGGTGCCGGTGGTGGCGGCCATTCACGGTGCCTGCCTGGGCGGTGGGCTGGAACTGGCGCTGGCCTGCCACGGCCGCGTCTGTTCGCTCGATGACAAGACCGCGCTCGGGCTGCCGGAAGTGCAGCTGGGCCTGCTGCCGGGCTCCGGCGGTACGCAGCGCCTGCCGCGCCTGGTCGGCGCTGCCAAGGCGCTGGACATGATCTTGACCGGCAAGCACATTCGTGCCCGCCAGGCGCTGCGCATGGGGTTGGTTGACGACGCCGTGCCGCAGTCGATTCTGTTGCAGACCGCTATCGAGCGGGTGAAACAGGGCTGGAAACATCAGCGCGAGCTGCCGTGGCAGGATCGCCTGCTCAACGGCCCGCTGGGCAGAAATCTGCTGTTCAGCATCGTGCGCAAGAAAACGTTGGCGAAAACCCACGGCAACTACCCGGCGGCGGAGCGCATCATTCAGGTGGTGCGCACCGGGCTGGATCACGGCAGCGCCAGCGGTTATGAGGCCGAAGCGCGCGCCTTCGGCGAACTGGCGATGACGCCGCAGTCGGCGGCGCTGCGCAGCCTGTTCTTCGCCTCCACCGCGCTGAAAAAAGAGCGGGGCGGCAATGCTCAGCCGCGCGCCCTGCACCGCGTCGGCATTCTCGGCGGCGGTCTGATGGGCGGCGGCATCGCCTGCGTCACCGCCACCCGCGGCGGTTTGCCGGTTCGCATCAAAGACATCAATGAAACCGGCATCAATCACGCGCTGAAATACAGCTGGGACGTGCTCGGCAAGCGGGTGCGCAGCAAGCGCATGCGCCCGGCCGAGCGGCAAAAACAGATGATGCTGATCTCCGGCTCTACCGATTACACCGGCTTTGAACAGGTGGATGTCGTGGTCGAGGCGGTGTTTGAAGATTTGGCGCTGAAGCAGCAGATGGTGGCCGAGGTCGAAGCAAACTGCGCGCCGCATACCGTGTTCGCCTCCAATACCTCCTCGCTGCCTATCGGCCGCATCGCCGAAAAAGCCCAGCGGCCGCAGCAGGTGATCGGCTTGCACTACTTCAGCCCGGTGGACAAGATGCCGCTGGTGGAAGTGATCCCGCACGCCGGCACCAGCGAAGAGACCATCGCCACCACCGTGGCGCTGGCGCACAAGCAGGGCAAGACCGCCATCGTGGTGGGCGACAGCGCCGGTTTTTACGTCAACCGCATCCTGGCGCCGTACATCAACGAAGCGGCGCGCTGCCTGCTGGAAGGCGAGCCGATGGAGTCGCTGGACAAGGCGCTGGTGGACTTCGGTTTCCCGGTCGGCCCCATCACCCTGCTGGATGAAGTGGGCATCGACGTCGGTACCAAGATCATCCCGGTACTGGTCGAGGCGCTGGGGCCACGCTTCGCCGCGCCGGCTGCGTTCGATGCGGTGCTGAAAGACGGGCGCAAAGGGCGCAAGAACGGCCGCGGCTTCTATCTCTACCCGAGCGAAGGGCAGCAGCGGCAGCGGCGCAAACGTGCGGATACCTCATTGTATACGCTGCTCGGCGTCACGCCGAAGGCGCACATGCTGCCGGCGACCGTCGCTCAACGCTGCGTGATGATGATGCTGAACGAAGCGGCGCGCTGCCTGGACGAAGGCGTGATCCGCAGCGCGCGCGACGGCGACATCGGCGCAGTGTTCGGCATCGGCTTCCCGCCGTTCCTCGGCGGCCCGTTCCGCTATATGGACGAACTCGGCGCCGAGAAAGTGGTGAAGACGCTGGACTACCTGCGTCAGCAGCACGGCGAGCACTTCGCCCCGTGCGAACGCCTGCAGCGCATGGCGCAGCAGGGCGAGCGCTTTTACCCGCTGGGGAGCTGAACGCAGGGCGGCCCGATTTGCACTATAGTTGCAACAGGGCCGCGTTGTGATCGCCATCACTCCTTGCAACAGCGTCAGCCGGTGAGGCTGTACAGCGAGGCGGAGGCAGCGGTAAGTTAGCTTGACCGCCATCAATAAATTTCATGGCGGCAAGGTTAAAATTTAACCCGTTGAATTGCTTGTTCTGTGAGCAATCGAGGTTTGCCCGGAGAGGATTGCTGTAAAAAACAGCGTTTTCTTTACGCAAACTTTCAGGCAAAATGCCCGGCCGCCATAAAGAGACGGCGCGTTATCGTTTTAAAGCTTTGGCTTTGGGTTGTAAAACTCGGCGGTACAGCACGCACGGCGTTTCTGTATAGCGTTACTTTGTCAACAACAGCGGTGCAATATGCAAGTTTTGATTATGCGTCACGGAGAGGCGGCGCTCGAGGCAGCCAGCGATGCGGTAAGGCCCCTTACACTATGCGGCCGCGACGAGTCCCGTCAGATGGCGGCCTGGTTGAACACCAAGTCTGTGGATATTGAACGCGTGCTGGTCAGCCCCTATCTGCGGGCCGAACAGACGCTGGCGACGGTGCGTGAAGCCTTGACGCTGCCGGAGGGCGAAGAAGTGCTGCCCGAGCTGACGCCGGGCGGCAACGCCGAACAGGTCGGCAGCTATCTGCAGGCGCTGGCGATGCAGGGGGTGAGCTCGGTGCTGATCGTGTCGCACCTGCCGCTGGTGGGCTATCTGGTGGCCGAACTGTGCCCGGGCGAGTGCCCGCCGATGTTTGCGACCTCGGCGATTGCCAACGTCGATCTGCCGGCGGACGGCAGCTACGGCAAGTTTGAATGGCAGGTCAGCCCGTCGCAGGTGATGGCCAAAGTGTGAGCTGCGGATGCGGTGCAGAATAAACTCAGGGCGATGTCTGACATCGCCCTGAGTCGTTTCTGCGGGTCTACTCGGCCAGCTCCACCAACAGCAGGATGGCGGCGTTGCCGCCCCATTCCTTCGGCGCCTGGTGGAACGCCAGCACGTCGGGATGCTGCGCCAGCCACAGCGGCGTTTGCTGTTTGAGAATGTGTTTGCCGTGCCCGTGCATCACGCAGGCGCAGTGCACGTGTTCACGTTTGCAGGCGGCGATCAGCGCCCCCAGCTCCTGCTTGGCCTGCAGCTGGGTCAGGCCGTGCAAATCGAGAAACAGCTCCGGCGAATAATCGCCGCGTCGCAGCTTCTTCAGCTCATACGGGCTGCTGCCGGGGCGCACGTAGCGCGTCGGGCCCTCTTCTTCCAGCTGCGGCTGGTATTCATCTGAAAAATAATAGCTGGCATCGACCTGCTCCTGCAGCAGCCGCTGCGGGGTAATCTGTTTGACCTTGGGTTTCGGCGGGCGGTGGACGATGGTGTCCTGGCGCAGCTTTTTCGCGCCCGCCACCGACTCTCTGAAGAGCTGTTGTTCGTCTTTGCTCAGAGGGGGCTTGTTCTTCATGCTTCATTCACCGGAAATCGTTTATTTCGCTAGTTTACCTTGTGAACGAGCGCTGTCGACGCAAAACTCGGGCCAGAATGAAAAGCGCGAGGGGCAAGCGTGATTTGTCGCGGGCTTCATGGCAAACTATGCGGCTAAATCATGAAACACAGCGCCTGCCGGAGGGCAAATTGGACAAAATTTTCGTCGACGAAGCAGTGAACGAACTGCACACCATTCAAGATATGCTGCGCTGGACGGTAAGCCGTTTCAACGCCGCCAATATCTACTATGGTCACGGAACCGATAATCCGTGGGACGAAGCGGTGCAATTGGTGCTGCCAAGCCTGTTCCTGCCGTTGGATATTCCGGAGGACATGCACACCGCCCGTCTGACCTCCAGCGAGCGCCATCGCATCGTTGAGCGCGTGATCCGCCGCGTCAACGAGCGCATCCCGGTTGCCTACCTGACCAACAAGGCCTGGTTCTGCGGCATGGAATTCTACGTCGACGAGCGCGTACTGGTGCCGCGTTCGCCGATCGGCGAGCTGATCAACGATCGCTTCAGCGCGCTGATCCCACACCCGCCACGCCATATTCTCGACATGTGCACCGGCAGCGGCTGTATCGCCATCGCCTGCGGCTACGCTTTCCCGGAGGCGGAAGTGGACGCGGTGGACATCTCCAGCGAGGTGCTGGCGGTGACCGAGTGCAACATTCAGGCGCACGGCGTCGAACATCAGGTGATCCCGATCCGTTCCGATCTGTTCCGCGACGTTCCCGCGATCCAGTACGATCTGATCGTCACCAACCCGCCGTACGTCGATGCGGAAGACATGTCCGATCTGCCGCAGGAGTTCCGCTTTGAGCCGGAGCTGGGCCTGGCGGCGGGCAGCGACGGCCTGAAGCTGGTGCGCCGCATCCTGGCCTGCGCGCCGGACTACCTGACCGACGACGGCGTGCTGATTTGTGAAGTGGGTAACAGCATGGTACACCTGATGGATCAATATCCGGACATTCCGTTCACCTGGCTGGAGTTCGAAAACGGCGGCGACGGCGTGTTCATGCTGACCAAACAGCAGCTGGTGGATTGCAAGGAACACTTCAGCCTCTACCGCAGCTAAACCGCATTTCCAGGGCCCGCACGGCGGGCCTCATAACGATACAAGACTAACGGTAAGGAGCCGTGATGGCAGGAAACAGTATTGGGCAGATTTTCCGCGTCACCACCTTCGGTGAATCTCACGGGGTGGCGCTGGGTTGTATCGTCGACGGCGTGCCGCCCGGCATTCCGCTCACCGAAGCCGATTTGCAACACGATCTGGACCGCCGTCGTCCGGGCACCTCGCGTTACACCACCCAGCGCCGCGAACCGGATCAGGTGCGCATTCTCTCCGGCGTATTCGAAGGCGTGACCACCGGCACCAGCATCGGTTTGATCATTGAGAACACCGATCAGCGCTCACAAGACTACAGCGCCATCAAAGACGTGTTCCGTCCCGGGCATGCCGACTACACCTACGAACAGAAATACGGCCTGCGCGACTATCGCGGCGGCGGCCGTTCTTCGGCGCGTGAAACCGCCATGCGCGTCGCGGCGGGCGCTATCGCCAAGAAATACCTGCAGCAGAAGTTCGGCGTGCAGGTACGCGGCTATCTGGCGCAGATCGGCGACGTGACCTGCGAGCTGAAAGACTGGGATCAGGTCGAGCAGAACCCGTTCTTCTGCCCGGATCCGGACAAGCTGGAAACGCTGGACGAACTGATGCGCGCGCTGAAAAAAGAGGGCGACTCCATCGGCGCCAAGGTCAGCGTGATCGCAGAAAACGTGCCGGTTGGCCTGGGCGAGCCGGTATTTGACCGTCTCGACGCCGATCTGGCGCACGCGCTGATGAGCATCAACGCGGTGAAAGGCGTGGAGATCGGCGACGGATTCGCCGTGGTGACCAAACGCGGCAGCGAAAACCGCGATGAAATCACCCCGGAAGGCTTCCAGAGCAACCATGCCGGCGGCATTCTCGGCGGCATCAGCAGCGGCCAACCGGTGGTGGCGCATCTGGCGCTGAAGCCGACCTCCAGCATCATGGTGCCGGGCCGCACCATCAATCGCCAGGGCGAAGCGGTGGAAATGGTCACCCGCGGTCGCCACGATCCGTGCGTGGGCATCCGCGCCGTGCCGATCGCCGAAGCGATGATGGCGATCGTGCTGATGGATCACCTGCTGCGTCAGCGTGCGCAAAACGGTGATGTGGTTTCCGACGTGCCTCGCTGGTAATCGCCATGAAAAACTGGATGTTGGGCCTGGTGGCCCTGACGGCCTCCGCCTCCGCCATGGCGCTGACGCCGTGGCAGAAAATCGATCACCCGGTGGCCGGCGCGCCGCAGGCGGTGGGCGGTTTCGCCAACGGCTGCATCATCGGCGCGCAGCCGTTGCCGCTGAACTCACCGAACTACCAGGTGATGCGTACCGACCAGCGCCGCTATTTCGGCCACCCGGATCTGCTGGCGTTTATTCAGCGCCTCAGCAGCCAGGCGAACCAGAAAGCGCTGGGCACGGTGCTGATCGGCGATATGGCGATGCCGGCCGGCGGCCGCTTCAGCAGCGGCCACGCCAGCCACCAGTCGGGGCTCGACGTCGACATCTGGCTGCAGCTGCCGCGCCAACGCTGGAGCGCGCAGCAATTGCTGAAACCACAGCCGATCGACCTGGTATCAGGGGACGGCAAACAGGTGGTGGCCAGCCAATGGCAGCCGCAAATTGAGTCGCTGATCAAGCTGGCGGCGCAGGACGCGGAGGTGACGCGCATCTTCGTCAACCCGGCGATCAAGCAGCGCCTGTGCCTGGATGCCGGCGCCGATCGCGCCTGGCTGCACAAGGTGCGCCCGTGGTTCGGCCATCGTGCGCACATGCACGTGCGCCTGCGTTGCCCGGCCGGCAGCCTGGAGTGCCAGGAGCAGGATACGCCGCCGCCGGGTGACGGCTGCGGGGCCGAACTGGCGAGCTGGTTCGTGCCGCATCAGCCTAACGCCAAGCCGGGCAAATCCGTGCCGCCGCCGTTACCACCGACCTGTCAGGCATTGCTGGATCACCATTTCTCAGCGGAATAACACATGGACTGGTTTGTCATTGGCCCCGAGATGCTCGGGGTGTTGTTTGCGGTAGCGCTGCTGGCGGGGTTTATCGATTCCATCGCCGGCGGCGGTGGGTTGCTGACGGTACCGGCCCTGCTGGCGGTGGGGGTTCCCCCGGCGCAGGCGCTGGCCACCAACAAACTGCAGTCGGTCGGCGGCTCCTTCTCCGCCAGCCTGTACTTTATTCGTCGGCGTGCGGTGAACCTCAACGACCAAAAGCTGACGATATTTCTGACGCTGATCGGTTCGATCGCCGGCGCCATTCTGGTGCAGCATATGCGCGCCGATTTGCTGCGGCAGATGTTGCCGTTGCTGGTGATCGGCATTGGCCTCTATTTCCTGCTGATGCCGCGGCTGGGTGAGGAAGATCGTCAACGCCGCCTCGGGGCCTTGCCGTTTGGGCTGGTGGCCGGTGGCTGCGTCGGGTTTTACGACGGTTTCTTCGGCCCCGGTGCCGGGTCTTTCTACGCGTTGGCCTATGTGACGCTGTGCGGTTTTAACCTCGCCAAGTCCACGGCGCATGCCAAGGTGCTGAACTTCACCTCCAACGTCGGCGGGTTGGCGCTGTTCATCATCGGCGGCAAGGTGGTGTGGAGCATCGGTTTGGTGATGCTGGTGGGGCAGGTGCTGGGGGCGCGTCTGGGGGCGCACATGGTGCTGACCCGCGGGCAGAAGCTGATTCGGCCGATGATCGTGATTGTCTCGCTGGTGATGAGCCTCAAGCTGCTGTACGACAATCACGGCGCGGAAATTCAGCAGTGGTTGACCGCCTTGGTGCACGGTTAAAGATGAAGAGGGGGCGTTGCTTACGCGCCCTATCTTATCGGGTATAATGGCCTCTTTATTTTTGTGGTTATAGAGTTTTTATGTCAGACACGCAGACCCGCTATCACTATGAACAGCTGATCGAGATCTTCAATCAGTGCTTCAGCGATGATTACAACACCCGCCTGGTGAAGGGCGACGACGAGCCTATCTATCTGCCGGCCGACGACGAACTGCCGTATCACCGCATCGTGTTCGCCCATGGCTTCTACGCCAGCGGCCTGCACGAAATCTCGCACTGGTGCATCGCCGGCGAAGCGCGCCGCCAGTTGGTGGACTTCGGTTACTGGTATTGCCCGGACGGGCGCGACGCGCAAACCCAGAGTGAATTCGAAGCGGTAGAGATCAAACCGCAGGCGCTGGAATGGATGTTCTGCGTGGCGGCCGGTTTCCCGTTCAACGTCAGCTGCGACAACCTGAACGGCGACTGCGAGCCGGATCGCATCGCGTTCCAGCGCAAGGTGCGCGCCCGGGTATTGGCGCTGCTGGAGCAGGGAATACCCACACGGCCTGCGCGCTTTATTCAGGCGTTGCAATCGTTCTACAATACGCCACCGTTGGCGGCCGAGCATTTTCCGTACCCGGAAGATCTCAACTGACGCCACAGCCCGCTATTTAATGTGGAAATTTGATGATCGCAGAATTCGAAGCGCGCATTTTGGCGCTGATTGATGACATGGTAGAGCACGCCAGCGATGATGAACTGTTTGCCGGTGGCTACCTGCGCGGTCATCTGACGCTGGCGGTGGCCGAAGCGGAAGAGCGGGGTGAGCACACTGCCGAAGCGCTGAAGGCGCGGGTGGAAGAGAGCCTGCACAAGGCGATCGCCGCCGGGGAACTCTCGCCGCCGGATCAGATCCTGGTGCGCGGCATGTGGGAAAACCTCTATCAGGCCGCCACGCCTGCCGCCTGACCGCCATGCCGGGGCGCATCACCGCGCCCCTCATTTATGAATTAAACCGCACGCCCTTTCAGCAGCTTTCGTATCCACATCCGATTCGGATTCAACGCCGCCAGCAGGCGCGCATCGCCCGGCAACGGTTCGCCGAACAGCTGCGCCGCCAGAATTTCCGCCGCCAGCGGCGCCGAGCACAGCCCGCGCGATCCCAACCCGCCGATAGCGAACAGGCCGGGATAGACCGGCGCATCGGCGACGGTTTCGCCGCGCTGGTTCTGCCGCTGCAAATCCTGATACTGCGTCACCGTGGCCTGATAGTCCGGCAGCGCGCCGACCATCGGCAAATGATCGCGGGTGGCGCTGCGCACGCCGCAGCGCGCCTGATGAGCGCTGACGTCCACCTGCTGCGGCCAGGCCTGCTCAGGTAGGCAGCGCAGCAGGCGCTCGCGGTTTTCCTGTTGCTCCTGCTCGCGGTAGTCGGTGGCGGTGTCGCCACGCTGGTAGCTGGCGCCGATGCAGTGTTGGCCGTTGTTGGCATTGACCGGCGTCAGGTAGCCGTCGTAGCACAAGACCTGTTTCAACTGACCGAGGGCCGGCGAGCTTGGGATGTGCGACACCTGCCCGCGCACCGAGTACAGCGGCAGGGCTTGCGTCGGAGCCAGCTCGGCCAACCGGTGCCCGTTGGCCAGGATCACCGTCGCATGGCGGTGGCTTTCGCCGTGGGTGAAGTCGATACGCCAGCCGTTTTCTTCACGCGCCAGCGCCTGCGCGTCGTGCCGGTAGCGGCAGACCAGACCCTGCCGCTGCGCCAGCGCGATAGCGCCGCGCGTCAGCTCGGCCGGGCAGAGCCAGCCGCCCTGCGGGTAGGTGATGCCGCCAAAGCCGGTATCGACGCCGCACAGTTCACTGAGCGTCTCGCGGTCGGCCGCCATCGCCAGCGCCGGCGGCCAGTCGGTTTTCAGCATATTGGCGATCTTGGCCCCACTCTTTTCGTCGTAGGCCAGCTGGCTGACGCCGCACCACTGGTGATCAAAGGTGACGCCTTGTTGCAAGAGGGTGTCGTATTGACGACGGGCGAAGGGAAACGCGGCGCTGAAGAAACTCTCCAGCGCGTCGCCGCTGCCGTTCAACAGAGGATAAATCGCCCCCTGACGGTTGCCGGAAGCGCCCTCGGCCGCCTGCTCGTCGGCGCAGTACAGCGTGACGCTGGCGCCGCGCCGCAATAAGGCCAATGCGGTGAGCGCGCTGGCGACGCCGCCGCCGATCAGGGCGATGTCGGCGGTGTTGTCCGCCGCCGGACGCCGATACCAGGGCGCCGGGTGGGGTGTAGGCTGCGTATCGGCCGGCAGACCGCCGGCGAGCATCTCACGTTTTTGGCCAAAGCCTTTGCAACGGTTGACCTGAAAACCGGCCTGCTGCAAGCCGCGGCGCACGAAGCCGGCGGCGGTAAAGGTGGCGAAGCTGCCTTCCGGCCGGGCGAAACGCGCCATGGCGGCGAACAGTTGCTCGGTCCACATGTCGGGATTTTTGGCCGGTGCGAAGCCGTCGAGGAACCAGGCGTCGACCTGGTTATTCATGCTGGCGTCGAACTGAGGCAGCAATTCGTTGACGTCACCGAACCACAGATCGAGCGTAATGCGGCCTTCGGCCAACAGCAGGCGATGGCAGCCCGGCAGCGGCAGCGGCCATTGGGCGCGCAGCTCGTCGGCATAGGGAGCCAGCTCCGGCCAGCGCGCATGCGCCGCCGCCAGATCGGCCTGCTGCAGGGGGAATTTTTCAAAGCTGATAAAGTGCAGGCGTTGCAGCGCGGCGTCCGGCTCGGCCTGGCGGAAGCCCGCGAAGGCCTGCCACAGCGTAAGGAAATTGAGCCCGGTGCCGAATCCGGTTTCCGCCACCACCAACAGCGGGCGCGGGTGAGTGGCGAAACGCTGCGGCAGCCGGTTGCCGTGCAGGAAGACATAGCGGGTTTCTTCCAGCCCATCCTGATTGGAAAAATAGACGTCATCAAACTGTTTCGAAACAGGTGTACCCTGTTCGTTCCAGGTTAGCGTTGCGGTTTGGATGGGGGCGTGGTTCACGGTCAATAGCTCGAAATTCAAGGGATGCCGCGAATTCTAACGGCGCTGGCGCCCAGGCGCAAACTGGACAACAATAAAGCTGAAAAACGCTGATCGGACTTGTTCGGCTTACATCTGTACGCTAAAGTGCGATGCAAAATCCCGTAGGTAAATAGTGGAAGAGGTATTGAATGAAACGTGCAGTGATTACTGGCCTGGGAGTTGTCTCCAGCATTGGTAATAACCAGCAGGAGGTCCTGGCGAGCCTGCAGGAAGGACGTTCTGGGATCACTTTCTCCCAGGAACTGAAAGATTCCGGCATGCGTAGTCACGTATGGGGGCAAGTTAAGCTCGACACGACCGGCCTGATCGACCGCAAGGCGGTGCGTTTCATGAGCGATGCTTCCATCTATGCCTTCCTGGCGATGCAAGAAGCGATCGCTTCTTCCGGCCTGAAGGAAGAAGAGTATCAAAACAACCCGCGCGTGGGCCTGATCGCCGGTTCCGGCGGCGGTTCTCCGCGCTTCCAGGTGTTCGGCGCCGATGCGATGCGCAGCCCGCGCGGCCTGAAAGCGGTTGGCCCGTACGTGGTCACCAAAGCCATGGCTTCCGGCGTTTCCGCCTGCCTGGCGACGCCGTTCAAAATCCACGGCGTAAACTACTCCATCAGCTCCGCTTGCGCGACCTCTGCACACTGCATCGGTAACGCGGTTGAGCAAATTCAGCTGGGCAAACAGGACATCGTGTTCGCCGGCGGCGGCGAAGAGCTGTGCTGGGAAATGGCCTGCGAGTTCGACGCGATGGGCGCGCTGTCCACCAAGTACAACGACACGCCGGAAAAAGCCTCCCGCACCTACGACGCCGATCGTGATGGTTTCGTCATTGCCGGCGGCGGCGGTATGGTCGTGGTTGAAGAACTGGAGCACGCGCTGGCGCGCGGTGCGCACATCTACGCAGAAATCGTTGGCTACGGCGCAACGTCTGACGGCGCCGACATGGTTGCGCCATCGGGCGAAGGCGCAGTACGCTGCATGAAGATGGCGATGCAGGATCTGGATGCGCCTATCGACTACATCAACGTGCACGGCACCTCCACGCCGGTAGGCGACGTGAAAGAGCTGGGCGCGATTCGCGAAGTGTTCGGCGACAATACCCCGGCTATCTCCTCCACCAAGGCGATGACCGGTCACTCGCTGGGCGCCGCAGGCGTGCAGGAAGCGATCTACAGCCTGCTGATGCTGGAGCACGGCTTTATCGCGCCGAGCATCAACATCGAAACCCTGGATGAGCAGGCGGCCGGCATGAACATCGTGACTCAGCCGACTCAGCGCGAGCTGACCACGGTGATGTCCAACAGCTTCGGCTTCGGCGGCACCAACGCCACCCTGGTGATGCGCAAACTGGCGAAATAATTCCGCCTGAGCTTCATCTCGCCATCAAGCCCGCGTTTTCGCGGGCTTTTTACCGTTCAAAGCCCGCCAGGCGAGCGCTCGGAGTTTTCCCAAATCACATCCCCTGACACATCATTACCTCGCCATTACACGCGTTGGGCATACAATAGCCAGGTAGCGTGATTATCGCTCGGCGTGGCTTTCTAAAGTGATCGAACATTGAGGCAAGAAGTATGAAAAAGTTAATTGCGGTTGGGTTACTGTCGGCCGTGTTGGCCGGATGCGCCACTGATTCTCCCTGCGTTCCGGTCTACGATGACCAGGGGCGTCTGGTGCACACCAACACCTGCATGAAGGGCACCACTCAGGATAACTGGGAAACCGCGGGCGCGATCGCCGGCGGCGCGGCGGCAGTGGCCGGTCTGACCCTCGGCATCATCGCGCTGACCAAGTGATCGGCGCGGCGCCTGCGGGCGCATGCAACCAGCCCGGCCATTGCGTGCCGGGCTTTTTTATTTCACTGCACCAAAAACGCCTTGAACTGCGGCGTCATCACGGCGCTAAAGCCGTCGTCGGTTTTGCTGATCAGGTAGACCGCCAGCCCTTTCTCTTCGGCAAGTTTCAACGCTTTCTCCGTGCCCAGCACCATCAGGCCGGTATCCCAGCCGTCGGCCTCGAGCGCGGTGGGGGCGATCACCGTGGCGGAAACCAGCCGGTGGTTGATCGGCCTGCCGGTGGTCGGATCGATGACATGAGAGTAGCGCTGGCCGTTTTGTTCAAAGTAGTTGCGGTAGCTGCCGGCGGTGCTGATGCCGTAACCGTGCAAATCCACCAGCGCCTGCACCGCGTTTTCACGGTCGGTTGGCTTTTGGATTGCCACCCGCCAGGGTTTGCCCTGGCCGTTGACGCCGCGTGAAGAGACCGCGCCGCCGACCGATACCAGGTAGTTGGTTATGCCGTTGCGGTTCATCAGGCGCACCAGTTCATCGGCACCGTAGCCTTCGCCCAGCGTCGAGAGATCGACGTACATGTCCGGCAGATCTTTTTGCAGCCACTCCCCGCGATTGTCGCTGATAAGCTTCAGGTGCTGCAGGCCGATGCGCTGCTTCGCCGCGTCGATCTGCGCCTGTTCCGGCACCTTGACCGGATGCTTGTCGGGGCCGAATCCCCACAGGTTCACCAGTGGGCCAACGGTAATGTCCATGGCGCCGCCAGTATCGCGGCCGATGCGCTGGGCCATCAGCACGATGTCCGCCATGCCGCGCGGGATCGGCTGCGGTTCGAGGCTGGCGCTACGGTTAAATTGCGACAGCACCGAGTCGGCGCGGTAGGTGGAGATATCGTCGTTGGCCCGTTCGAGCACCGCGTCGATCTGCCGCTGCAGTTCTTGCTTGCCGATCGCGACGTCACCGCTGACTTTAACGCTGTAGAAGGTGCCCATGGTCTTGCCGTCGATAGCGATTTGCGGGCGGGAGGAGGCATCGTCGCAGGCGGCGAGCAGGGCGCATAAGGCGCTGAGCAACGCCCCTTTGGCGAACAGGGAAGCCATAACATGTCCTTTGAAAACGAGAAAGCCGCTACAAATAAAGTAAAGCGCGGCAAATGGAAAGCGGATAAAGGTAAAATAGCATTTTGCTGGCGTTGCGGCTGTGCCTGAGCTAACGTCTCGCTCATGCTTTTCGCTGAGGTTTCAAGCTGCCACCATGAGTGCAACCGCCATTTCCCGGCTTATCCATCCCTTTGTCAAAGACCGTTTCCTGCATGCGCTGTTGCTGGCCGGCGTGGCGATGTTCGCCTTTCATCCGCAGCCGCTGGCAGCGCTGGGCGGGTTCATCGACGGCCGCACCCTCATTACTCTGTTGGGGCTGATGCTGCTGACCAAAGGCGTCGAGGTCAGCGGCTACTTCGACTTCGTTGGCCGCAAGATTATCAACCGGCTGCATAGCGAACGGCGGCTGGCGCTGTTCCTGGTGTTTTCCGCCGCGCTGCTGTCGTCGTTTCTGACCAACGACGTGGCGCTGTTTATCGTCATTCCGCTCACCATCACGCTGAAAAAGCTATCGGCGCTGCCGGTGGGCCGTTTGATCATCTTTCAGGCGCTGGCGGTGAACGCCGGTTCGCTACTGACGCCGATCGGCAACCCGCAAAATATCCTGCTGTGGAGCCGCTCCAGCCTTTCTTTCCTCGGCTTCATCGGCCAGATGGCGCCGTTTGGCGCCGCGATGATGCTGAGCCTGTTGGCGTTGACCTGGTTCAGCTTCCCGGCGCGCGACATCGTGAAAACGCCGAATACCGAGGGTTACCCCTATCAACGGCCGCTGTTGCTGAGCTGCGTGGGGCTGTATGCGATCTTCCTGCTGTGCCTGGATATCGGTCTGCCGCTGTATGGGCTGCTGGCGGTGTTCGCCGGCTTTTTGTTGCTGGCGCGCCGGGTGCTGTTGCAGATCGACTGGAGCCTGATTTTCGTGTTCGCCGCCATGTTTATCGATGTTGGCCTGTTTACCCGCCTGCCGCCGCTTCAGCCGGCGTTTGCTGCTATCGCCGGGCTGAGCGACGGCGGGGTGTATGCGCTGGGCGTCGGGCTGTCGCAGATCGTCAGCAACGTGCCGGCCACCATTTTGCTGCTCAACTATGTGCCCTCCAGCGCGCAGTTGGCCTATGCGGTCAATGCCGGCGGCTTTGGGTTGGCGATCGGCTCGCTCGCCAACCTGATTGCGCTGCGCATGGCGGGGGAGCGCAAGATCTGGTTGCGCTTCCACTATTACTCGCTGCCGTTGCTGGCGTGGGCCGCGCTGGTCGGCTGGCTGTTGAGCTAGCCCGGATTACCGCTCTGCCGGGCGGCCAACAGGCAAATGCTGCGGGTTACCTGGTAGGATTTCACAAAGGCGCTGATGGGTAAAAACTCGAAGCGCGAGTGGAAGTTATGCGCGCCGGTGAAGTAATTGGGCGTCAGGATGCCGCGGCTCGAGAGCGCCGCGCCGTCGGTGCCGCCGCGCATCGGGATCACCTTCGGCGGGATGCCGTGGGCGGCAAGGGCGCCAAAGATCAGATCGATGGCGTGCCGATCTTCGCCGATGGCGTTGCTGATGTTGCTGTAGATGTCGCTGATGCTGCAGCTGACGTTGGCGCGCGGATAGTTGGCCGCCACCTGACGCACCGTCTCCTCAAGGCGGGTTTTGCGCGCCTCGAAGGTGGCTCGATCGAAGTCGCGAATCGACACCTTCAGCGTCGCCTGATTGGCATTGGCGGCCAGATCCGTGAACCAGAAATAGCCCTCGCGCCCGTCGGTGTGTTCCGGGGTATCCTGCACGTCGAATCGGTTGATGATGTCGTTGGCGATGCGTATCGGGTTGATTAACACGTTTTTCGCCGACATCGGGTGCGCGGTCACCCCTTCGATGCGGATCTCCGCCGACGCCGCGTTGAAATTCTCGTACACCACTTCACCCAGCTCGCAGCAGTCGATGGTGTAGGCGAAATCGACGGCGAAACGCTGCAGATCCAGCGCCTTGGCGCCGCGCAGGCCGATCTCTTCATCCGGCACGAATGCCACCACGATATCGCCGTGGCGATCGGCGGCGGTCAGGTTGGCCAGCAGCGTCATCACCACGGTGACCGCCGCCTTGTTGTCGGCGCCCAGCACGCTGGTGCCGTCGCTGAACAGGATCTCTTCGTTCCGGTAGGGCAGGATCTCCGGGTGCTCGGCGGTGCGCAGCCAGATATCTTGCTCGGCGTTCAGGCATAAATCTTCGCCGGTGAAGCGCAGGCGCTGCGGGCGAATTTCGGGCGACAGGCCGACGTCCACGGTGTCGATATGGGTGATGAAGCCGATGCGCGGCGCGCCGGGTTGGGTGCCGGGCTTGCGGGCGGTGACGGTGGCGTGGTCGTCTATCTGCACGTCGGCCAGGCCGAGCCGGCGCAGCTCTTCCGCCAGCAGCTGTGCCATCTCATGCTGCCCCGGCGTGCTGGGCAGGGTGGTTGCGGCGGCGTCGCTCTGGCTGGTCACCGCCAGATAGCGGAAGAAACGTTCGGTGAGCTGTTCGGCAATCGGGCTGGTCATCGGAACTCCTCGCGGTTGGCAATCTACCGGTTTTAAAACGAAATCAGCCGTTTGTCCAACGATGCAATGCGTAAACCGCCAGAATGCGAAGCATCGCGCAGAAACAAAAAATAGCGGTGAAACTAGGAAATCGTCGCAGGTTTCTGCGGCAAAATCGGTGTTAGCTGTGGGCCGGGAAGCGCCCGCATAACACTTATCTGTTCCTCAAGGAGAATTCATGCACACCGGTCACGCTCTGCTTATCACCATACTGTCCCTTGGCCTCTCTCCCAGCGCCTGGTCCTCTGCCGACACCGGACATGCCAACAGCAACGCCAACAGCCGCGAAGTGGCCAGCGCGCTGGGCGGCCTGAAAAACAAAACCTACGAACTGGAACAGGCGCCGAAGATCCGCGTCGCCAGCTTCAATATCGCCGCCGGCAAGGTCAGCGACATGACCGCCATCGCCAAGGCGATTCGCGCGATGAACGTCGACGTGGTGGCGCTGCAAGAGGTGGATAAGCTCACCGCCCGCAGCGGCCGCGTCGATCAGGCGGCGGAGCTGGCGAAGCTGACCGGCATGCAGGCGGTGTTCGGCCGGGCGATCGACTTCGACGGCGGTGAATATGGCCTGGCGTTTCTCTCCAGGTATCCGCTGCACGACGCCGTGATCTATCCGCTGCCGTCCGGCCAGCGCGAACAGCGCATTGCCTTCAGCGCCAAGGTCGACGTGCCGGAGTTCCCGGCGCCGATCACCCTGTTCAACACCCACCTCGATACCAAGGAAGACCCGACAATGCGCCTGGATCAGGTGCGGGAGCTGAACGATCGCACCATAGAAGTGCGCGGTATCAAGCTGCTGTTCGGCGACATGAACGATGTGCCGGGCAGCGTGACCTGGCTGGAATTGAGCCGCTATTGGAACGACATCATGCCTAACGGGCAGGATGGCCGCAGCTGGCCGGCGGAAAACGCCGAGATCAAGGTGGATTACCTCTTCACCGGCAACGCGCAGCGCTGGCATCTGGACAGCCTGACGGTACCGAACGCCAGCGGCGACTGGAACGGCGTGCATTGGCCGGCGGTGAGCGACCACCTGCCGCTGGTGGCGGAAATGCGCCTGACCGAGCAATAAGCCGGTCGGCATTCCGTTGGGGCCGGGCTAAGCCACGGCGATCTGCGCCAGCCGCTCGACGGCGCTGCGGATCTCGCCCGGCGTCAGGGCCGAAAAGCCCAGCAGCCAGCCGTCGCGCTGCGCCTGAGCCGTCTGGTATTGTGCCGTCAGCCGGGGCGTGAGGATGCCGAGTCGCTGCGCCTGTCGGCTGAGCGCCGCCTCCTGGCCGGGCGGCAGCCAGACGCTGAGCTGCAGGCCGCCGGCGGCGGGAGCGGGCGTGGCGAAGTGGCCGAGTTTTTCGCGAACTTCCGCCAGCAACACATCGCGCCGGCTGCGGTAGAGCTGGCGCATATAGCGGATATGCGCGGCAAAGTGCCCCTGGCGGATGAATTCGGCGGTGACCGCCTGCATCAGCTGCGCGCTGTGGCCGTCATACACCGTGCGCGCGGTGACGAACGCGTCAACCAGCGTGGGCGGGACGATCAGGTACGCCAACCGCAGCGAAGGGAACAGCGATTTGGAGAAGGTGCCGAGGTACAGCACCCGGCCACGGCGATCCAGGCCCTGCATCGCCGGTATCGGCAGGCCGTCGTAATGAAACTCGCTGTCGTAATCGTCCTCGACGATCCAGGCCTGCTGCCTGTCCGCCAGCGCCAGCAGCGCCAACCGGCGTGCCAGGCTGAGCGCTGCGCCGGTTGGGTATTGGTGCGAGGGCGTCAGATAAATCAAACGAGGGTCGGGCAAGGAGGGGTCAGCGCGCAGGCCGTCGCCGTCCACCGCGACCGGCGTCAGGGCGGCTCCGGCGCTGATAAAGGCGTTTCTTGCCCCGGTGTAACCCGGTTCTTCCATCCAGACGCTGTCGCCGCTGTCCAGCAGCAGCGTGGCGATCAGCTGCAGCGCCTGCTGCGAACTGGTCAGCACGATAACCTGCCGTGCATCGCAGATCACGCCGCGCGTTTGATTGACGTGGGCGGCAATCGCTTCACGCAGCGGCAAATAGCCCTGAGGGTCGCCGTAGCGCAGCAGGCTTTCTCCCTGTAGCCGCAGGCGCTGTGCGGTCAGTTGCTTCCACAAGGCCAGCGGAAACGCGCGCAGATCCGGCGAACCGGCGGCAAACGCCCGTGGCTGCTGCGGATCGCGGCAGCCGCCGGTTTGTACGATCTGTTGGCCGCGCTGCGAAAGGCGCGGTATGCCGGCAGCGGTCGCCGGCGGCGGTGATTTGGCGATGATAATCGCCACAAAGGTGCCCTGGCCGACGCGGCGCTGCAGGTATCCCTCCGCCTCCAACTGACCGTAGGCCGATTCGACGGTCATCCGCGAGAGGCCCAGATCGCTGGCCAGCACCCGGCTGGAAGGCAGGCGTTGCCCAATGCTCAATGCCCCTTGGTGGATGGCCTGCCGCAATGCGCCGCACAGGCGATCGCGCAGCGTGCCGGCGGTGTGGGGCGATTGCTGAAACAACGTGACCAGCGAGTGCCGCATAATGGGTCTTATCACAGTTGGGAAATGGGTATCAATCATAAGACCAAAATGGGGCACTATTGTCATCTGTCTTGATACACGGGAGTGAGTGGTATGTCGAAAGAATCATTAGTGCTGGCTTTTCCTCCGGCGGCGCCGGAAGAGAGCCTGGCCTACCTGGCGGCCAAACTGAGCCGCTATGCGGATGCCTGGGACGTGGCGGAGGATCTGCGCAATGGCGTGGAGGGGATGGTGGTGATCGACACCCGCGCGGAGGCGATGTACGCCGCCGGGCATATTCCCGGTGCGCTCAGTTTGCCGCATCGTCTGATGGATGAAGCCAGCACGGCGCAGCTGGATCGCGAAAAAGTGTATGTGACCTACTGCGACGGCATCGGCTGCAACGGTTCCACCAAGGGCGCTTACCAGCTGGCGAAGCTGGGATTCCGGGTGAAGGAGCTGATCGGTGGGCTGGACTTCTGGCTGCGCGACGGCCATCCGTTGGCCATCGGCGAACAGCCGGGATCGTTGCGCGATCGGGCGGCTGTTGAGGACTGCGGCTGCGCCTGAGGCGTTAAAACACCAGAGCCAGCACGACGGCCAGCGCCAACAGCAGCAGGATCAGCGCGACGGCGGGTTTGCTGAGCGCTTTTTGCAGCGGCAGCGGCAGGGCGGCGATCAGCGGGTTGAGCAGCGGCTGCGGATCGACAGGGTGGCTGACGATAGCCTGGGCCTGGCCGGCTTTTTCCAGGCGGCGGGCAAACAGTTGATGAATGGCGTCGCTCATTTGCGGATGCGTCAGCGGCGCATTGGCACCGCAGTTGAAGCGCGCCTGGCAGTAGTCGTTCATCTGCTGCAGCTCTTGCTCGTCCGCCGGCTGCTTGAGTGCCGCCAGCAGATTGTTCAGCGTCGGCGCGCTCTGCGGGCTGAGAGCCACCTTCACTTGCAAGAATTGGTTTAACAGCTGGAAGTGGCGCGCAGGGAGCGGATCGTTGGTTTTCACGCCCGCCAGATCAAACAGCGTTTGCCAGATTTTAGCCGGCGCTTCGCCGGTGGCCGCGCTGAGTTTGGTGACCTGCTGCTGCAGGCTCTGATGCTCTGCGGGCAGCAGCGGGCGATCGCTGGTGGCGGTTTGCTGCGGCTGAGGAATGGTCAGGCCGCCGGTCTGCAACAGATTCAGCACCTGCTGCAGCTGTGGTGGGCTCAGCTGGCTCAGTACCGTGTGGCCGAACTGCTGGCGAATAAAGTCGCTGACCGCCTGGCGGTTGTTGCCCTGCGGCAGCAATTCGGCCAGCTGTTGCAACAGCTGGCGCCCGGCGTGGTTTTGCTGCGCCTGCGTCAGGCGCGTTTGCAGCAGCTGTTCCGCCGGTTGAAAATGGCGCGCCAGCAGTTCACCGCCGTTGTCGGCGCCGAGCTCGTGGCGCAGAGTCGCCCAGATCTCCGCCGATTTTGCCGGGCTGAGCGTCATGATTTTCACGATCAGCTTTTCCAGCGTCGTGCGCTGTGCCGGAGAAAGGGGTTGATCGTCAGTGGCCGCCGTTTTGCCCGGGGAGGGAGGGCGTTCGCCGGCGATTGGGGTGCCCGGCCCACTCAAAGGTTGCATATCACCAGTCCTTCGCTGTGTATCCCCGCAGAATGCCTGGAGGAGAGAATCATCATCGTACCCGGCGAAAAGCGCAGGCTTACCCGCTATGATACCTGTAAATCGCCGCCATCAATACCGCCGCTCAGACATTTCTTTACCGACAAAACGTTGCTAATCGCACCCGCGTCGCTAAGATAACCCCAGACCCGAACATGAGGATGGCATGGTTAAACGGCAGCGGATTGCAAAATGGTTTTTATGCCTGGCTTGCCTGGTGGTGCTGACGTGCATGACCCAGCGCATGGCGGGCCTGCATGCGCTGCAGCAAACGCTGGGGATCCCGGCCGCCACCGCCGTTCAGTCCAGTGACACCGCCGCCGAAGCGCAGCCGACGCCCTGTGAACTGAGCGCCAAGTCATTGCTGGCCGCACCGCCGGTGATGTTCGAAACCGTTCTGTTCGGGCTGGGCCTGCTGCTGGCGCTGTTAGCGCCGACCATTGCCGCGCGCCTGCGTATTCCTCCCCCTCGCGCCATTTCACCGCCCACCCTCAGGGTGCACCTTCGATTATGCGTTTTCCATGAATGAGTTAATCGCCCGTTTTTCGCGGTGAATTAATCATTTATGGAGAATTAACATGTTGAAAATTATCAGGCTGGCCTGCGCTTGCCTGTTTATGCTGTGGCTGCCTGCCTTGCAGGCGGCGGACAGCGGCTGGCTGCAAAACCCGGCCAACGATCATGCCAAGGTGCGGCTGCGTGCCGACACGTCACAGCCGGGGGAAACCCGCCTGCTGCTGTCGGTCGAGCTGCAAAAGGGCTGGAAAACCTACTGGCGTTCCCCAGGCGAAGGCGGCATCGCGCCGGCTATCGTCTGGCAGGGCAACCCGCCGCCGGCGACCTGGCACTGGCCGACGCCGCAGCGTTTCGAGGTGGCCGGCATTTCCACCCAGGGCTATCACGATCGGGTCACGCTGCCGATCGTGATGTCAGGCCAGATATCCGGCCCGCTGGCGGGCACCCTGACGCTATCCACCTGCAGTAACGTCTGCATTCTGACCGACTACCCGTTCAGCCTGGATCTGACGACGCCGAACGATCCGCAGTTTAACCACGACTTCGCGCAGGCGATGGGACAGGTGCCGATCGCCGCCGGGGTGGCGGAGGGCGTCAAGGCCGGTTACCGCAACGGCGAGCTGCAGATCGCCGCCGAACGCGCCGCCGGCTGGCAGCAGCCCGCGCTGTTCTTCGATACGCTGGCGGATGCCGATCTCGGCAAGCCGCAGGTCGAGACCGACGGCGCTCAGCTGTTGGTGCGAGTGCCGGTCAGCGATGGCTGGGGCGATGCGGCGCCGGATCTGCGCGGCAAAACGCTGACGCTGGTGATCGACGACGGCGGCATGGCGCAGCAGATTACGCTGCCGATTGGCGATCCGCTGGCCGCGCCCGCCGGTGCGGCGTTCCCGCTATGGCAGGCGGTATTGATGGCGCTGGCGGGCGGGTTGATCCTCAACCTGATGCCGTGCGTGCTGCCGGTGCTGGGCATCAAGCTCGGCTCCATCCTGCAGGTGGAACGGCGCGATCGGCGCAGCGTGCGTTTGCAGTTCCTGGCGTCGTCGTTGGGTATCGTCGCCTCGTTTATGGCGTTGGCCTTGCTGATGACGCTGCTGCGGCTCGGCAACCATGCGCTCGGCTGGGGCATTCAGTTCCAGAACCCGTGGTTTATCGGTTTTATGGTGCTGGTGACGCTGCTGTTCAGCGCCAACCTGTTTGGCCTGTTCCATCTGCGCCTCTCGTCCGATCTGAATACGTCGCTAGCGACCCATAATGGGCACGGTCTGAGCGGCCATTTCTGGCAGGGCGCGTTTGCCACGCTGCTGGCGACGCCGTGCTCGGCGCCGTTTCTCGGCACGGCGGTGGCCTTCGCGCTGGCGGCGTCGCTGCCGGTGCTGTGGGGCATGTTCATCGCGCTCGGCATCGGCATGAGCCTGCCGTGGCTGCTGATCGCCGCCTGGCCATCGCTGGCGCTGCGCTTGCCGCGCCCCGGCCGCTGGATGAATACCGTCAAGCTGGCGATGGGGTTGCTGATGCTGGCGTCGTCGCTGTGGCTGCTGAGCCTGCTGAGCAATCATATCGGCGTGCAAGCCACGCTGTGGCTGGGGGCGTTGGCGCTGCTGGCGTTGCTGCTGGCGGTGTGGCGTCAGCAGGGCGCACGGTTGGCGGCCAAGCTGGCGGCGGGCACGTTGGTGCTGGCGGGCGTGGCCTTGCTGGCCGGATCGCTGACCGCCGGCCTGTGGCGCCAGCCGTTGCAGGATCGGGTGCAGTGGCAACCGCTGAGCGAGCGAGCGATTACCGAGGCGCTGGCCCAGCATAAGCGGGTGTTCGTCGACGTGACCGCAGACTGGTGCGTGACCTGTAAAGCCAATAAATTCAATGTGCTGCTGCGCGATGACGTACAGCGCGCGCTGAGCGCCGACGACGTGGTTGCGCTGCGCGGCGACTGGAGCCGCCCGTCGGCCGACATCAGCGCCTTCCTGCAAAAGCGCGGCAGCGTCGCCGTGCCTTTCAACCAAATCTATGGCCCCGGCAGCCCGGACGGCGAGGTGTTATCCCCGCTGTTGACCCGTGACGCCGTGCTGCAAACGCTTTCCCATGCCAAAGGAACCGAACAATGAAAAAGCTACTGATTTTACTGATGATCATCGTCGCCCCGGTGTGGGCCGCCGAGCCTTTCACCCCGGCACAAGAGGCGCGTATCAAAGAGATGATCCGCGAAACGTTGGTGTCCAACCCGGACATTCTGGCGCAGGCGGTGGACGCCTGGCAGCAGCAAACCGCCGGCCAGCAAATCAGCCAGGCTATCAAGCAGAACGCCAAAACGTTGTACCAGGATCCGGCCAGCCCGCGCCTCGGCGCCGCCAACGCCAAACTGACGCTGGTGACTTTTACCGACTATAACTGCCCGTACTGCAAGCGTTTTGATCCGATGCTGGAGAAGATCGTCAAGCAATACCCGGACGTGGCGCTGGTGGTGAAGCTGCTGCCGTTCAAGGGCGAAAGCTCGGTCAGTTCGGCGCGCGTGGCGCTCACCACCTGGCAACAGCACCCGGATCAATTCTGGGCCCTGCACCAGCGGCTGATGGCGAAAAAGGGCTTCCACGACAACGCCAGCATCGCCGCCGCGCAAGAGAAAACCGGCGTCAAGGCGGTGGCGCCCAGCGAACAGAGCATGACCACGCTGCGCACCAATATGGAGCTGGCGGAACAACTGGGCGTGCAGGGGACGCCGGCGACGCTGATCGGCGATCGGATGCTGCCGGGGGCGGTGTCGTATGAAGAGCTGGAAGCGATGGTGAAGCAGCAGCTGGCGAAGGCCAACCATGGCTAAGCTCAAGCGCTGGGGGCGCGAGTTGCTGCTGCTGGCGCTGATCGCGCTGGCGGTGGTGACGGTGATGGATTGGCTGAACGCGCCGCAGGCGCCGCCGGCCTTCGATGCTCAGACCCTGACCATGCTGGACGGCGAGCGCGTGTCGTTGGCGCAGCTCAGCCATGAGCGGCCGCTGCTGGTTTACTTCTGGGCCAGCTGGTGTGGCGTCTGCCGCTTCACTACGCCGGACGTCGCCCGTTTGCAGGCGGCGGGCGGCAACGTGCTGACCGTCGCGCTGCGCTCGGGCGACGATACCCAGGTGAAACACTGGCTGGCGCGCAAACGGCTGGCGCTGCCGGTGGTCAACGATCCGGCCGGTACGCTCTCGGCGCAGTGGCAGATTGGCGTGACGCCGACCTTCGTGGTGGTCTCGCAGGGCAAGGTGGTGCAGAGCACCACCGGCTGGACCAGCTACTGGGGGATGAAGCTGCGGCTTTGGTGGGCCGCCGTCTAACCGGCGTTTTTCTCCGTTATCACCTCCTCAATCGCCCGGCACAGCCGGGCGATACCTTCTTCAATCTGCGGCGGCGAGTTGGCGGCGAAGTTCAGCCGCAGGCCGTGCGCGCCCAGCTGTTCCTGCGCATAAAAGCATTCGCCGCGTGCGAAGGTTACGCCGTGCCGCCAGGCGACCGGCATCAGTTCGGTGGTGGTCACCGTCGCCGGCAGTGTCAGCCAGATAAATAAGCCCCCCTGCGGCGTTTCGAAGCGGCACCCCGGCGGCAGCCGCCGTTGCAAGGCATCAATCATCACCTCCAGATGGCGGCGGTAGACGCGCCCGGCGCGCCGCAGTTGCTTGTCGTAACGGCCGACGGTGACGAACGCGTCCAGCGCCCGCTGGATCAGGCTGGAACTGGTGAAGCTGTCGACGTGTTTCAGCCTGGCGAAACGCTGATAGTGTTCGCTGTCCGCCACCAGATAGCCGATGCGCATGCTGGGCAGCAGCATTTTGGAGAAGGTGCTGACGTAGATCACCGCGCCCGGCTGCGCCAGCGCGCGCAGCGACGGCAGCTGTTTGCCCTGATAACGCAGATCGCCGACGAAGTCGTCCTCCAGGATCACCACGCCGGCCTGTTGGGCGACAGTCAGCAGGCGTCGCCGCCGCGCCTCGCTCAGGCAGCGGCCGGTCGGGTTGTGGAAATTGGGGATGGTGTAGATCAGTTTGGGGCGGTGGCGTTCCAACAACTCCGGCAACAAATCCACCCGCATGCCGTGGCGGTCGCCCGGTACGGTGACGATATTGATGCGGTGCTGGCGCAGCAGGCCCAGCGCTTCGGCGTAGGTCGGCTCTTCGACGATCACCGTATCGCCCGGCGCCAGCAGGCTTTGCACCACCAGACTGATGGCGTGCTGCGAGCCGTTGGTGATCAGCACCTGTTCCGCCTGCGTGGGGATGCCCTGCGCGCTGAGAATGCGGCTCAGCGTATCGCGCAGCGGGTAGTAGCCGCAGTATTCCCCGTAGCTGAAGGCCTCTTCCGCATGGCGGCTGAGCACCGACAGCAGCACTTTGCGAAACGCCTCCAGCGGAAACACCTTAGGGCTGCCGACGCCGGCGGCGAAGTTGATCAGCCCCTCCGGCAGCGGGGCGTCGGCGTAGCCGTCCAGCCGCGAGGTGAGGGTGGTGAAGCTCTCCAGCGGGAATGGAGCATCGCTGCTCGGCCGGGCCGGGCGCGCCTGCGCCTGCGGGTGCGCGACATAGGCGCCGCTGCCGCGCCGCTGATGCAAAAAGCCCTTGGCCGCCAGTTCGGCGTAGGCGTTATCCACCGTTAAACGGCTGACCGCCAGTTCGGCCGCCAGCGTGCGCGTCGAGGGCAGTTTGTCACCATCGACGAACACGCCGGTGAGGATGGCGCGCCGCAGCGCTTCTTCGATTTGTAAATAGAGCGGAACGTCCTGCTCGCGATCCAACGGGATATGCATGCGAAATTGGCCCGGTTATGGAGAGTGATTTTTACTATACCCCATGTCGAAAGGGCTTCAAGCGCAGAAAAGTGGCCTGCATGACAACGCCGTAAAGTGGCTATAGTGAGAAAAAATGGCCGCGTTACACTGTCCGCCTGAGCATTTACGTCGCCATTTCTCCGAGGATCTCATGTCATTACCGTCAGGCGTTTCCGCCCGGCCGGCGCTGCCCGGCGCGCGCCTCTTTCAGGGCAGCCACCAGGGTTACGTCATCGCTATTATCAGCGCCATGTTGCTGGCCTTTACCGCCATTATCATCCGCGCGCTGACCGAGTACTATCACCTGCCGACCTTCGTGCTGGCGTTCTGGCGCGCGGCGCTGGTGGCGCTGGTGCTGTTGCCGCTGCTGTTGCTGGTGAAACCGCAGTGGGCGCGCCTGCGCCGTGAACAGGTGGTGTTCTACGCACTTTACGGGCTGCTGCTGGCGCTGTTCAACAGCCTGTGGACGCTGTCGGTAGCGCTGAACGGCGCGTCGGTGGCGACCATTCTGACCTACTGCTCGGTGGGCTTTACCGTGTTCCTCGGCTGGGTGATGTACAGCGAACGCCTGACGCTGCGCCAATTGCTGGTGATCGCCATCAGCCTGGGCGGTTGCTTCCTGGTCAGCAACGGCGACAGCATGGGGAACAGCCACTTCGATCTGCTGGGGCTGCTGGTAGGGATGCTGTCGGGCATCGGTTATACCCTGTATACCCTCGGCGGGCGGGTGGCCAGCGAGCGCGGCTATCCGGTGTGGAACACCATCCTGTACGTGTTCGGTTTTTCGGCGCTGTACCAGCTGGTGTTCAACGCGGCGCTGACGGCGTTCCCGCTGGCGGCGTTCCACGGCATGGCCGGCTCTCTGTGGTTCCTGTCGCACGGCGCACAGGGCATCCAGTGGAGCGGCTGGCTGTTGCTGCTGGCGCTGGCCGCCGGGCCGACGCTGCTGGGCTTCGGGCTGTACAATATCAGCCTGAAAACGCTGCCGCTGGCGGTGGCCAACCTGATCCTGTCGCTGGAACTGGTGTTCACCGCGGTGATCGCCTATTTCCTGCTGGGGGAGAGCATGAATCAGCTGCAGCTGCTGGGCAGCGCGCTGGTGATGGGCGGGGTGCTGCTGCTGAAAAGCAAGACCGCCGAGGCGTGATCGGCTACCATTACGCCTCGCAAGAGAGGCCGTAAGATGAATAACCCGAGATTGAAACGAGCGCTTATCGCTTGAATGGCCGTGTTGAGTGAACGACAACACGGCCACAGACATTCCGTTCCGTGGCTTTTATTCCCGTAACAAGAGAATACGCCATGTCCGAAAAACACTGGTCCAAAACTGAGCTGCTGCATCAGACGGTGACCAACCCGAATATCATCATCAAAGGCACCCACAGCTACTACAGCGACTGCTGGGATAACGGCTTCGAGCGCTCGGTGGTGCGCTATCTGCACGGCGACGCGGTCAGCCGGCAATGGCAGCCGCTGGGTGACATAGATCGCTTGCTGATCGGCGATTATGTGTGCATCGCGGCCGAAGCGGTGATCCTGATGGGCGGCAACCACACCCATCGTATCGACTGGTTGAGCCTGTATCCGTTTATGGCAACCATCAAACGGGCGTACCGCCCCAAAGGCGACACCCGGCTGGGGGACGGTTGCTGGATTGGCATGCGGGCGATGTTGATGCCAGGGGTATCGATAGGCGAAGGGGCGATCGTCGCCGCCGGCAGCGTGGTGGTCGGCGATGTTGAGCCTTATGCCATCGTCGGCGGTAATCCCGCGCGGTTTATCCGTTGGCGGTTCGCGCCGGAGGTCATCGCGCGGTTGCTTGCCTTGCGCCTCTATGACTTGTCCGAGGCGGACTTTGCGGTGATTCAGCCCCTGCTCGCCGATGACGATATCGAGGCGTTGGAAAGGGGAATTGCGGCCCTACGCCGTTAAACACAACGGGCGGGGGATCCCCGCCCGTTTCGCGTTACTCGGCTTTGGCCTCGGCCGCCGGTTGGCGGCGTTTGCGCATCAGGCGCAGCAGCGGCGGCAGCGCCAGTACCGCAACCGCCAGCACCAGCAGCGTTTGCGCGATGCTGCTGCTCCACAGAATGCCGAACTCGCCGTTGCTGATCGACAGCGCGCGACGCAGATTCTGCTCCAGCATCTCACCCAGTACGAAGCCCAGAATCAGCGGCGACATCGGGAAGTGCATTTTGCGCAGGATGTAGCCGAACACGCCCAACCCGACCATCAGCAGCAGGTCGAAAGTGGTGCTGTGCACCGCATAAACCCCCACCGCCGACACCGCGGCGATCGCCGGCACCAGGAACCACAGCGGGATGGTCAGCATGCGGGTGAACAGGCCGACCAGCGGCAGGTTCATGATCAGCAAAATGACGTTGGCGATCAGCAGCGCGGCGATCAGTCCCCAGACGATGTCCGGTTGTTCGGTGAACATTGCCGGGCCGGGGGTGATATTGTACAGCGTCAGCGCACCCATCATCACCGCCGTGGTGCCGGAACCCGGCACCCCCAGCGTCAGCATCGGAATGAACGAACCGCAGGCCGAGGCGTTGTTGGCCGCTTCCGGCGCCGCTACGCCGCGGATGTCGCCCTTGCCGAAGGTGTCGCTGTTGCCGCTGATTTTCTTCTCGGTCATGTAGGTCAGCGCACTGGCGATAGTGGCGCCGGCGCCTGGCAGAATGCCGACGAAGAAGCCGATCACCGACGAGCGCAGGGTAGGGCCTGCGCACTGCGCCGCCTCTTTGCGGTTGAACAGCAACCGGCCGGTTTTACGCACCAGCTTTTGCCCGGCGCTGGTGCTTTCCAGCATCAGCAGGATTTCGCTGACCGAGAACAGGCCGATCACCACCACGATAAACTGCACGCCGTCGGAGAGGTGCACGCTGTCAAAGGTAAAGCGGTAAACGCCGGTGTTGGCGTCGACGCCCACCGTCGCCAGCCCCAGGCCGATCAGCGCCGCCAGCAGCGATTTCAGCGGGTTTTGGCTCATCATGCTGCCGAGGCAGGCGATGGCGAACACCATCAGAGCGAAATACTCCGCCGGGCCGAAGGCCAGTGACCAGCGGGCCAGCAGCGGCGCGAACAGGATGATGCCGCCGATGGCGATCATCGATCCGACGAACGAGCTGACCGCCGAGATGGACAGCGCCACGCCGGCGCGCCCCTGCTGCGCCATCGGGTAGCCGTCCAGCGCGGTCATGATCGCCGCCGCGTCGCCCGGTACGTTAAGCAGTATCGACGAGATGCGCCCGCCGTACTCGCAGCCGATATACACCGTCGCCAGCAGGATCAGCGCCGATTCGGCCGGCAGCTTGAGGGCAAACGCCAGCGGCAGCAGGATCGCCACGCCGTTGATCGGCCCGAGGCCCGGCAGCAGGCCGACGATGGTGCCGACGAAGCAGCCGATCAGGGCGATAATCAGGTTCTGCGGCACCAGCGCCACTTCGAACCCTTGGGTCAAATACATCCAGGTATCCATCATCGCTCCCGTTAGCTCAGCCAGGCGCCGAGCGGCAGTGTGACATCGAGAAGTTGGTCAAAGGCGTAATACAGCGCTGCACCCATGACGACGCCGGAAATGGCCGCCGCCGGCAGGCTGGCTTGAAACAGCAGGCCGATGCTGAATGTCAGCAGCGCGGTCGCCAGCGGGAAGCCCAGCCATTCAAAGCCCCAGGCATACAGCACCAGGGTGATCACCAGCACCAGCAGCCGCTGCAGCACCTTGTTGTGCGGCCACTCCACCGCCTGCGGGCGGCGCAGCAACAGCAGGGCCGCGCACAGCGCCATCAGGCTGAGGATCGCCAGCGGAAACGGGCGCGGCCCCAGCGGTTCATAGCTGTATTCGCTTTGGATGCCCCAGCCGATGAACAGCCCGCCGATACACAGCAGCAGCCAGAAGCCGGCAAAAATACGATCGCTCATGGTTTTCCCCTGCGGTTATTTGGCCAGGCCGAACACTTTTGCCTGCTCACGGTATTGGGCAACCTGATTCTTCACGTAGGCGTCCAGCTCTTTGCCGGTCATGTTGAATTCGAACAGGCCGCGCAGATCGCGCTGTTGCTTGAATTCGTCGGTCGCCATCATTTTCTGGAAGGTGTCGATCCACCACTGATACTCTTCATCGCTGACTTTCGGCCCGACGTAGAAGCCGCGAATGATCGGCCACACCAGGCTGTATCCCTGCTCTTTGGCGGTGGGAATGTCGGCCAACTGGCCCGGCAGACGTTGCTCGGCATACACCGCCAGCACGCGGATCTTGTCGCCCTGCAGATAAGGCACCATCTCGCTCAGGTCACCGGAGACCGCCTGGATATGGTTGCCGAGCAGCGCGGTTACCGGCTCGCCGCCGCCTTCGAATGCCACATAGCGCATCTTGCGCGGATCCACGCCGACTTCGCGCGCCAGCAGCGCGGTTTTCATCCAGTCCTGGCTACCGATGGAGGCGCCGGCGCCGAACACCACGCTGTTGGGATCTTTTTGGAAGGCGTCCATCAGGTCTTTCAGGGTTTTGTAAGGCGAGTCGGCGCGCACCGCGATCATGCCGTAGTCGGTACCGACCGCCGCCAGCCATTTCACGTCGTCCACGTTATAGCGGCCGAACTTGCCCTGGGCCAGATTGAGCAGCGAGCCGCCGGAGAAGGCCACCACGGTGCCGAACTCCGCCGGGCGCTGCGCGACGATGGCGTTATAGGCCACTGCGCCGACGCCGCCGGGCATATAGGTGACGCGCATCGGCTTATCGATGGCCTTGGTGTCCTGCAGCGACACCTGAATCAGCTTGCAGGTCAGATCGAAGCCGCCGCCGGGCTTGGCCGGCGCGATGCATTCGGTGCGTTTGGGCGCTTCCACGGCAAAGGCCTGATTGGCCGCCAGCAGCAGCAGGGCGGCGGCGGTAAAGGTACGGGTCATTATTTTTTTCATTGTGACTTGCCCTCGGTATTGTTCTGGTTGTGAAATCCCGCCGGGTGCGGTTGCAGGATTGTTAAAACAACAACCTTTCATTTACCTTTCAGCGGCCGGAAAAGTTTCCAGTCTGTGATTGGGGTCGCTTGTCGCGAGCGGAGAGCGGGTGCGCTACCATAGAAAGGAAGAGAAGAACAGGGGGCAAAACCGGCCAAAATCCTGCGTAATATCAGGTTTGCGGTTCTGCTTTTGCGATAGAATCATGAGCAATGAAATGAATAGAGACGCAGTAATATGTTTTCGTTAGGGAAATTGTTTGGTGGCAGGGACAGCGCCAAAGTGTGCGCGATTAAACGGCTGCCGGAGGTCTATGCAGAGATGACCGGTGAAACCGGGCAGTGTCGTTTAAAGCGGCTGCGTGCCGATATTGGCGTATTTGAGCTGCATTTCGTCAATGCCGACGGTGAAAAGTATGCCTGCCAGATGACCGCCTGCGTGACCGGCATCGATCTGGTGTTTGCCGCCAACAATCGCTCCGTGCTGGTTTCTTCACCGTTTACCGCCGACAAGCTGCGCCCGGTGCTGGACATTGCCGTTGCCGACAGCCCCATTCCGCTGATCTGATACCGGCCTGCGATCGCGCTCCATACGCATAATTGTGTGCCAGCTCCCAAAACTGGCGGCGCGGCGCTCTTTTATCCCCTTATTTTCCATGCCATTCTCTGTTATCGACCTGTTAACAAGCACGCTATCGGCGTCAGGTTGTTCAGGTAAATCAATGGAATGGAAACATGCGACTGTTATTGGTTGAAGATCACCCCGAGCTGTCTCACTGGTTGCAAAAGGCGCTGACCGGCGCCGGCTTTGCCGTCGACGTCGCCCCGGACGGCGTGGCGGCCGATCATCTGTTGCTCAACGAACGCTATGCGCTGGCGGTGTTGGATGTGGCGCTGCCGCGTTTGAACGGCCTGGATTTGCTGGCGCGCCTGCGCAAGCGCGGGCAGGATCTGCCGGTGTTGCTGCTGACGGCGCGCACCGACGTGGCCGATCGGGTGAAGGGCCTGAATCTGGGTGCAGACGATTACCTCACCAAGCCGTTCGAACTGGACGAGCTGGAAGCGCGCATTCGGGCGCTGCTGCGCCGCAGCGTCGGCGCCGCGCAGCCGGCGTTGCAATACGGCGCGTTGACCTATCACGACGAAGGCTATTTCCTGCTGGAAGGCAAGCCGCTGGCGCTGACGCCGCGCGAACTGGCGGTGTTGACCGCGTTGATGCACCGCCGCGGCCGCCCGGTGGCCAAGCAGCAGCTGTTTGAGCAGGTGTTTACGCTGTCCGACGAGGCCAATCCGGAGAGCATCGAGCTTTACGTACACCGTTTGCGGAAAAAGCTGCAGGGCAGCGACGTGGCAATCATCACGCTGCGCGGTCTGGGTTATAGCCTGGAGCGGTGCAATGCGGTGGTTTAACGCGCCGCGTTCGTTGTTTTATCAACTGCTGCTGTTTTTTGGCCTGCCGCTGGTGGCGTTGGGCGGCATCTCGATCTACACCCACTATTTCAGCGCCATGAGCGCCGCCACCCTGGCTTACGATCGCACGCTGCTGGCGTCGGCGCGCACCGTGGCGGAGCGGCTAGTGGTGCGCGACGGCAAGCTGGCGGTCGATGTGCCCTATGTGGTGCTCGACAGCTTCGAGCGCAACATGAACGATCAGCTCTATTACGAGGTGATATCGCCGCAGGGGAAAAGCATTTCGGGCTATGACGATTTGCCGCCTTTGCCGCCCCATATCCCGCGTTCCACGCTCTACCCGGCGCTGGTGCATTTTTACGATGCGGAATACCTCGGCCGGGCGATCCGCGTGGCGGCGCTGTTTCAACCGATCAACGAGTCGGGCGTGAGCGGCATGGCGACCATTCTGGTGGCGGAAACCCTGGAATCGCGCCGTTACCTGGCGCGACAGATGATGATCGCGGCGCTGTTGAGCCAGGGCACGGTGGTGGTGTTGACCCTGATTCTGGCGTTCGCGCTGCTCAAGCGGGTGTTGAAGCCGATGCGCAAGCTCTCCGGCATCATGCTGCGGCGCGATCCGGGCGAGCTGACGCCCCTGCCGCGGGTATTGCCGTGGTCGGAGATGCAGCCGCTGCTGGTGGCGTTCAATCGCTATATCGAACGGCTGCGGCTGATGGTGGCGCGCCAGGAGCGTTTCAGCGCCGATGCTTCGCACCAACTGCGCACGCCGCTGGCAGTGTTGAAGACTCAGGTTGGGGTGGCGCTGGCCAGCGACCGGCCGCAGCAGTGGCGCGAAAGCCTGCAGGCGATGAGCGCGACGCTGGATAATACCGTGTCGCTGACCGACCGCCTGCTGCATCTCTCACGCCTGAAGGCCAGCGAGCACCGGGCCGAGCGCCAGCTGCAGCCGGTCAATCTGGCGCAGGTGTTGCGCGACGCCTGTTTTTCCCGCTTGCCGCAGGCGCGCAGTAAACAGATCGATCTCGGGTTTGAAGGCGAGGCGGCGTGCCAGGTGGCGGGGGAAGCGCTGCTGTTGGCCGAACTGTGCGCCAACCTGCTGGACAACGCGCTGAAATACACGCCGCGTCAGGGCGTGGTGACCGCGCGCCTCACTCAGGATCAGGCGGCAGGGGAAGGCGTGCTGGAGATTGAAGACAGCGGCCCCGGCATCGCCTTGCAGGACAAGGCGCTGGCGCTGCAGCCGTTTCACCGGCTGGACAACGTGGGCGATCAGCCGGGCGCCGGATTGGGACTGGCGTTGGTGAAAGACATCACCGCGTATCACGGCACCCGCCCGGAGCTGCTGAGCTCCGCCGCGCTAGGCGGCCTGTTGGTGCGGGTGCGTTTCAGGCTGCTGCCTTAGGCCTGTTCTTTGCAGGATTCGACGTCGGCCGCCGGGGCTTTGGCTTTACGCGTCAGCGGCGTGCGCAGCCGCTGCGACAGAATAACGCCCAGCAGGGTGATGCCGCCGCCGATCAGGTGGTAACCGTGCAGCTGCTCATGCAGGAACAGCACGGCGATAGCGGCGGTAAACACCGGCGCCAGGTTCATAAAGATCGAGGCGGTATTAGCGCCCAGGCGCATCACGCCCTGGATCCACAGGAACGGGGCGATGATCGAAGCCGGAATGCCGGCGAACAGCACCAGCGGCAGGTTATGGCCGTTCAAGCCGACATCCTGCGCCATCAGGAAATTAGGCAGCAGCAACAGCACGCCGAACAGGATCTGCACGTACAGCGATTGCCAGTTCGGCAGCGCGATGGCCCAGCGTTTGGTCAACACGCCATACAGCGCGTAAGAGGCGGTGGCGAGCAGCATCATCAATTCCCCCTTGCCGATACCGTGCTGCAGCAGCACGCCGGGCTGACCGCCGCTGACCAGCCAGATCAGACCGCAGAAGGAGAGTATGCTGCCGAGCAGCACGCCGACGGTTGGCGCAATGCGCAGCAGTACGATGCTGATCAGGATGGTCAGCAGTGGGATCAGCGATACGATGATGCCCATAAACAGCGCGCTGACGCTGTGCGCGGCGTAATACGCCAGGCTTTGGTACAGCACCATGCCCAGCAAACCGAGGATCATCAATTTCCACCAGTTGGCGCGCACCTGCGCCCAGTTGCGCAGCACGCCCGGCAGCACGAACGGCGTCAGGGCAATCAGCGCCAGCAGCCAGCGGTAGAGCGAGATGGCCGCCGGATCGATGGCGGTGGCGGAGAGTTTGCTGACGACGGCGTTAATCGACCAAATCAGCACGGCCAACAGCGGGAAGAGCATATTCATGATAATTATTCTCAATAACGTCCAACATGCTGGCTAGTCTACGCGTGTCCGGTTTATCATATATAGCGATATCCAGACAAAAATCGGCGTAAACAAGACAAATCACGGGACGAAACCATGCCAGAAATCCGCCATTTCCCCGAGTCGCTGATCCCGGCGCCGAAGCCGGTGCAGTTCCGCTGCGAGGAGTTCAACGCGCGCACCGAATTCCAGCCGCACAGCCACACCTGGGGCCAGTTGATGTGGGTCAAAGCCGGGGTGATGGTGCTGCGCATCGGCGGGCAGCGCTTTCTGGCGCCGCCGGAGTTCGTGCTGTGGGCGCCGGCCGGCATCGAACACTCCTGCTATAACCAGCGGCTGGCGCAGTGCCGCATGGTGGACATTACGCCGGCGCTGTGTGCCGGCATGCCGGCCGACCCTTGCCTGGTGAGCGTGACGCCGATATTCCGCGCCATCGCCGAGGATTTCTATGCGCGCAAGCAGTACATTCCGCAAACGGAAGAGGATTTGCGCCTGTGCCAGGTGCTGATCGACCAGCTGCGCCTGTCGCCGCGCCAGCAAACCTATCTGCCGTCGTCGGACGACAAATTTTTGGCGCCGGTGCTGGAAGCGCTGGAGCACTGCCCGGCGGACAACACCTCGCTGGCGGCGTGGGCGGCTCGGGTCTACACCACCGAGCGCACGCTGTCGCGCCGCTGCCAGCAGGATCTGGGCATGTCGTTCAGCGAATGGCGCCAGCGCCTGCGTTTCCTGCATGCCGTGTCGCTGCTCGAGCAGGGCAAGACCGTGCAGGACGTGGCGCTGGACGTCGGCTACAGCTCCGCGTCGGCGTTTATCGTCATGTTCCAGCAGATCGCCGGCACCACCCCTGAGCGCTTTCGCCGTGCCTGATTCAGTGGCACACTATTTCGCAGACAAATAGCCGTAAACCGTCGGAGAACGCAGTGAAAATTCTGGTTGATGAAAATATGCCGTACGCGGCCGAGCTGTTCAGCCGCCTGGGCGACGTGCAGGCCGTGCCGGGCCGCCCGATCCCGCGTGAGGCGCTGGCGGATGCCGATGCGCTGATGGTGCGTTCGGTCACCAAGGTCAATGAAGCGTTGCTGGCCGGCAGCCGCATCGGCTTTGTCGGTACCGCCACCGCCGGCACCGATCACGTCGATGACGCCTGGCTGCAACGGCAGGGCATCGGCTTTTCCGCCGCACCGGGCTGCAACGCCATTGCGGTGGTCGAGTATGTGTTCTCTGCCTTGATGCTGCTGGCCGAACGCGATGGCTTCCATCTGCGGGATAAAACCGTCGGCATCATCGGCGTGGGCAACGTCGGTTCCCGCCTGGACGCGCGCCTCAAAGCGCTGGGCGTGCGCACGCTGCTGTGCGATCCGCCGCGTGCCGATCGCGGCGACGCCGGGGAGTTTTGGCCGCTGGAGAAGCTGGTGGCCGAGGCCGACGTGCTGACCTTCCATACGCCGCTGAATAAATCCGGCCCATACCATTCGCTGCATCTGGCGGACGCCGATCTGTTGGCGGCGCTGCCGGACAACCGCATTCTGATCAACGCCTGCCGCGGGCCGGTGGTGGATAACGCCGCGTTGTTGCAGGCGCTGGAAAAGGGCAAAAAGCTGAGCACGGTGCTGGACGTGTGGGAACCGGAGCCGGATCTCTCCTTGCCGCTGCTGGCGCGGGTGGATATCGGCACTGCGCACATCGCCGGGTATACGCTGGAAGGCAAGGCGCGCGGCACCACTCAGGTGTTCGAAGCGTTCAGCCGCCATCTGGGGCAGCCGCAGCAGGTGGCGCTGGCCTCGCTGCTGCCGGTGCCGGAGTTCAGCCAGATCCGCCTCAACGGGCCGCTGGATGAAGCGCGTTTAAAACGATTGATGCACTTGGTGTATGATGTGCGCCGCGATGATGCGCCGCTGCGCAAAGTCGCCGGGCAACCGGGCGAATTCGATCGCCTGCGCAAGCACTATCAGGAACGCCGCGAGTGGTCGTCGCTGGCCGTGCAATGCGATGACAGCGCCAGCGCCGAGCTGCTCAGCAAGCTGGGCTTCAGCGTGGCATAGCGCGTAAGGTTGTCTTAAGCCAACGCCGCTACAGTGAGCGGCAAAGATTATCGGGCGGTGATTGCACTGCCCGTCTGCTTTTATGAATGAAATACTCTGGAGAAAACCCGATGTCTGACGGCTGGAATATCGCGCTGCTCGGCGCCACTGGCGCGGTAGGTGAAGCGTTGCTGGAATTGTTGCAGGAACGCCAGTTCCCGGTGGGTGAGCTCTATCCTCTGGCAAGCGAACGCAGCGCGGGCGCCAATGTGCGCTTCAACGGCAAGTCTCTTCTGGTGCAAAACGCCGAAGAGTTCGACTGGTCACAGGCGCAGCTGGCCTTCTTCGTCGCCGGCAGCGAAGCGTCCGCGCGCTATGCCGAAGAAGCCGGCAACATGGGCTGCCTGGTGATCGACACCAGCGGCCTGTTCGCCATGGAGCCGGATGTGCCGCTGGTGGTGCCGGGCGTTAACCCGCAGGTGCTGGCGGATTACCGCAACCGCAATATCGTGGCGGTGGCCGACAGCATGGTCAGCCAGCTGCTGACGGCGATCAAGCCGCTGACCGAACAGGCGGGGCTGTCGCGTCTGCACGTCACCACGCTGATGTCGGTATCGTCGCGCGGCAAGGTGGCGGTGGACGACTTGGCCGGCCAGAGCGCGCGCCTGCTGAACGGCATCCCGGCCGAGGAAGGCGTTTTCGGCAAGCAGCTGGCGTTCAACCTGTTGCCGCTGATTGCCGACGAGCAGGGCAGCGTGCGCGAAGAACGCCTGATCGTCGATCAGGTGCGCAAGGTGCTGCAGGATGAAGGGCTGCCGATTTCGGTGAGCTGCGTTCAGTCGCCGGTGTTTTACGGCCACGCGCAGGTGGTGCACCTGGAAGCGCTGCGCCCGCTGTCCGCCGAAGAGGCGCGCAGCGAGCTCGAAGAGGTCGAGGACATTCAGCTGAGCGAAGAGGACGATTACCCGACTCAGGTCACCGACGCCTCCGGCAGCGATGCGCTCAGCATCGGTTGTCTGCGTAACGATTACGGCATCCCCGAGCTGTTGCAGTTCTGGACGGTGGCGGACAATGTGCGCTTCGGCGGCGCATTGATGGCTATCGAAACCGCCGAGCGTTTGGTGCAGGAGCAGATGTACTGATGTCTGAGGTGGTCTCGCCCGTTCAGCCGACGCTGAAAATTGCGCTGGGCATCGAATATGACGGCAGCCGGTACTACGGCTGGCAGCGGCAGCAAGAAGTGGCCAGCGTGCAGCAACGCCTGGAGCAGGCGTTGAGCAAGGTGGCGGATGCGCCGATTAGCGTGCTGTGCGCCGGGCGTACCGACGCCGGGGTGCACGCCACCGGGCAGGTGGTGCATTTCGAAACCACCGCGCGCCGCAAGGACGCCGCCTGGACGATGGGGGTAAACACCCATCTGCCGCCGGATATCGCGGTGCGTTGGGTGAGCCCGGTCGCCGACGATTTTCACGCGCGTTTCAGCGCCACCGCGCGCCGCTACCGCTATATTATTTTCAACCATCGCTACCGGCCGGCGGTGCTGCAACAGGGGGTGACGCATTTTTATCACCCGCTGGACGCCGATCGCATGCATCGGGCGGCGCAGGCGCTGCTGGGCGAAAACGACTTCACTTCGTTCCGCGCGGTGCAATGTCAGTCGCGCACCCCGTGGCGCTGCGTAAAACACGTTAAGGTTACGCGCTACGGCGAATATATTGTGGTAGATATCAAGGCGAATGCCTTCGTGCATCACATGGTTCGCAACATCGTCGGCAGCCTGATGGAGATCGGCTGCGGCAATCAGGATGAGAACTGGATGGCCGAGTTGCTGGCGCTGAAAGATCGCAACCTGGCGGCGGCGACGGCGCGAGCCGAGGGGCTGTATCTGGTTGCCGTGGATTACCCTGACCACTTTGGTCTACCGCGGCCGCCGATGGGGCCGCTGTTTTTGCCCGACGATTAAACGCCGGCACGCCTGAAAGCGTCGCTCCCTTGTGCTTCTGCCGGGTGACTGAAACACCCGGCATCAATGAGAGAATTTATGGACATCATCAAGTTTATTATTGATTTCATTCTGCATATTGATGTGCACCTGGCCGAACTGGTCGCACAATACGGCATGTGGGTCTACGCTATTCTGTTCCTGATCCTGTTTTGCGAAACCGGGCTGGTGGTGACGCCGTTCCTGCCGGGGGATTCTTTGCTGTTTGTCGCCGGTGCGCTGGCGGCGTTGCCGACCAACGATCTGAACGTGCACACCATGGTGGCGTTGATGGTGGTGGCGGCGATCCTCGGCGATGCGGTGAACTACACTATCGGGCGGTTGTTCGGCGAGAAGCTGTTCAGCAACCCGAATTCGAAAATTTTCCGCCGCAGCTATCTGGACAAGACGCACCAGTTCTATGAGAAACACGGTGGGAAAACGATTATTCTGGCGCGATTCGTGCCGATCGTGCGTACTTTTGCGCCGTTCGTCGCTGGTATGGGGCATATGTCCTATCGCCACTTCGCCGCCTACAACGTGATTGGCGCACTGGTTTGGGTGCTGCTCTTCACTTATGCTGGATACCTGTTCGGCGATCTGCCGGTGGTGCAGGAGAACCTGAAACTGCTGATCGTCGGGATCATCATCGTTTCGATTCTGCCGGGCGTGATTGAAATTTGGCGCCACAAGCGCGCGGCCGCCCGCCAGCAAAAACAGTAAAAACATTGTTTAACCTGTCGGTTCGACCAGTTTTTTGTCCACAGCGTCGGGCCGATATGGTTTAATGAGCGACATTATGGTCTGTTCCTGCGAACAACCCTGAAGCCGATGCCTCAGTCGCCGCGCTTGCCGCGCCGCGAACGGGCATTTTTTCATTGGGGTGTTTTCAGGGGGATTGTTAAAGCATGAACAGCGGACTGGCGTGTGCCAGGTTCAAACAGAAAGGTCATCGATGAGCTGGATTGAACGAATTCTTAACAAGAGCAATATCACACAAACCCGTAAGGCGAGCATTCCTGAAGGGGTCTGGACCAAATGCGACAGCTGCGGCCAGGTTCTCTACCGCGCCGAGCTGGAGCGTAATCTGGAAGTGTGTCCGAAGTGCGACCACCACATGCGTATGGGCGCGCGCGCGCGTCTGCATACCCTGCTGGACGAAGGCAGCGAAGTGGAGCTGGGCAGCGATCTGGAGCCGAAAGACGTTCTGAAATTCAAGGATTCCAAGCGCTATAAAGATCGCCTGGTCGCCGCACAGAAAGCGACCGGCGAGAAAGACGCGCTGGTGGTGATGAAGGGCACGCTGTACGGCATGCCGATCGTCGCCGCGTCCTTCGAATTCGCCTTCATCGGCGGCTCGATGTCTTCCGTGGTCGGCGCGCGCTTCGTGCGTGCGGTTGAGCAGGCGCTGGAGGACAACTGTCCGCTGGTGTGCTTCTCCGCCAGCGGCGGCGCGCGCATGCAGGAAGCGCTGATGTCGCTGATGCAGATGGCGAAAACCAGCGCGGCGTTGGCCAAAATGCAGGAGCGCGGCTTGCCGTACATCTCCGTGCTGACCGACCCGACCATGGGCGGCGTTTCTGCCAGCTTGGCGATGCTGGGCGACATCAACATCGCCGAGCCGAAAGCGCTGATCGGCTTTGCGGGCCCGCGCGTCATCGAGCAGACCGTGCGCGAGAAATTGCCGCCGGGCTTCCAGCGCAGCGAGTTCCTGATCGAAAAAGGCGCGATCGACATGATCGTTCGCCGTCCGGAAATGCGCCAAACGTTGGCGAGCATTCTGTCCAAGCTGACCAACCAGCCGCAGCCGCATTTCGATGAGGCCGCGCCGGTCATTGAGCCGGAGCCGCAGGCCGACGCCTGAGGCAAAGACAGATCCCGCCCGGGTTCAGCCGCCACTTTGTGGCTAAGTGACGGCTGATGCCCGTTCCCTGCCGGTCGCAGCCCTTCTCGCTGCGGTTTGCAGGTTGGCGGCAGTCACGAAGCGCATCGCCTTTACCGCGGTGAGGGTGGTGCCCTGATGGATTAATGAACCCAAGTTCAGTGATGGGACTCATGCAAAACCACCAAATTCCCCAAGCCACGTCGCCATTGAGCTCGTGGCTTTATTATCTGGAACGTCTGCACAGCCAGGCGATCGAACTCGGCCTTGAGCGCGTACAGCGCGTCGCGGCGCATCTGGATTTACTGACCCCCGCTCCCACGGTGTTCACCGTTGCCGGCACCAACGGCAAAGGCACCACCTGTCGTACCCTCGAAGCCATTCTGCTGGCCGCCGGCCTGCGCGTCGGCGTCTACAGTTCGCCGCATCTGGTGCGCTATACCGAACGCGTGCGCATTCAGGGGGAAGAGCTGAGCGAAGCGGAGCACAGCCGCTCGTTCGCCGCCATTGAAGCCGGCCGCGGCGAAACGTCGCTGACCTATTTCGAATTCGGCACCCTGTCGGCGCTGCAGCTGTTCAAACAGGCGCGGCTCGACGTGGTGATCCTGGAAGTGGGGCTGGGCGGGCGTCTCGACGCCACCAACATCGTCGATCCGAGCGTGGCGGTGATCACCAGCATCGCGCTCGATCACACCGACTGGCTGGGCAACGATCGCGAAAGCATCGGCCGCGAGAAGGCCGGCATTTTCCGCAGCGGCAAGCCGGCGGTGGTGGGCGAACCCGACATGCCGGACAGCATTCGTCAGGTTGCCGAAACGCTGGGCGCGCCGCTGTATCGCCGCGGCGAAGCCTGGAGCTTCAGCGAGCAGGGCGATCGCTGGCAGTGGCAGGGCGGCGACACGCTGCTGACCGATCTGCCGACGCCGAACGTACCGCTGGCCAACGCCGCTACCGCGCTGGCGGCGCTGAACTGCTCCCCGCTGGAAATCGACGAACGCGCGATCTTCACCGGGCTGCAACAGGCGACGCTGCCGGGGCGTTTCCAGATCGTGCGGCGGGAGCCGACGCTGATCCTCGACGTGGCGCACAACCCGCACGCCGCCGGCTATCTGGCCGGGCGCCTGGCCAAACTGCCGCGCGACGGCGGCAAGGTGCGCGCGGTGGTGGGCATGCTGTCGGACAAAGACATCGCTGGCACGCTGGCCTGCCTCAGCGAGCAGGTGGATGAATGGTACTGCGCACCGCTCGACGGGCCGCGTGGCGCCAGCGTCGAACAGCTGGCGCAACATCTGACGGAACCGCGCCGCTTTAATGATGTCGAAACTGCCTGGCGGCAGGCTATGCAGGATGCTGATAAACAGGATATTGTGATCGTCTGTGGATCGTTCCACACCGTGGCGCAGGTGATGGCGGCGTTAGACGAGATGCGGGGAGTGTGAGTGGCGAGTAAATTTCAGAACCGACTGGTCGGAACCGTGATTCTGGTGGCGCTGGGGGTAATCATCCTGCCAGGGCTGCTGGACGGCAAAAAGAAGCATTACGAGGATGAATTCGCGGCCATTCCGTTGGTGCCGAAGGCGGGCGATGTCGAAGAGAACGACGTGCTGCCGCCGGTGACGCAGCCGCTGCCGGCACAGCCGCCGGAAGGGGCGGGCGCGCTGGTCGAGCAGCAGGCGGCCAACGAAGCGGCGGCGCAACAGGCGGCGCGGCAGACTGCCCAACAGCCGACGCAGGTGGCACCGCCGCCGGTCGAAACGCGTCCTCAACCGGTGCCGCAGCCCAAGCCGAAACCGGTAGAAACCAAACCGGTAGAAGTGAAGCCGAAACCGACGCCGCAACCGAAGCCGGTGGAAGTGAAGCCGGCGCCGAAGCCGGAACCGAAACCTGAACCGACGCCGAAGCCTGAACCGGCACCGCAGCCGAAACCGGCGGAAGAAAAAGCGCCGGCTGGACAAGCCTATGTCGTGCAGCTCGGGGCGTTGAAAAACGCCGCCAAGGCGAACGAGATTGTCGCCTCGCTGCGCCTCTCGGGCTATCGCGCCTTTACCGTGCCGTCAACGCCGGTGCAGGGGCAGATCACCCGCATCTACGTTGGCCCGGACGCTTCCAAGCAGAAGCTGCAGGCGGCGCTGCCGTCGCTGAACTCGATCAGCGGGCTGAGCGGGCAGGTGAAGCCGTACGGCCGTTAAACCCCGCGGGGGCGCAGCACGATGCGCCCCTGAATTAAGGAGTGGTGGAGAGAAAGCGAGAAAAACCGCGCCTTTTACAGGCGAAATCACCTATGTAGGCGCGGCGATTGGGAATTTTTTGATCGCCGCTTTTTATTTGTAACGTGGTAGGAAATCCCCTACGCAAACGTTTTCTTTTTCTGTTAGAATTCGCCGCGAATTGGATGCAGGGGCGATTCATCATTGGAATAGTTCATGGTCTGGATTGATTACGTCATTATAGCGGTGATTGGATTTTCGGCTCTGGTGAGCCTGATCCGAGGGTTTGTTCGCGAAGCATTGTCACTTGTGACATGGGGATGTGCGTTTTTTGTTGCCAGCCATTTCTACTCTTACCTTGCGGTCTATTTCACTCGTTTTGAAGATGAACTGGTGCGAAACGGCATCGCGATCGCGATTTTGTTCATCGCGACCTTGATCGTAGGGGCTATTGTTAACTATGTGATTAGCTCACTGGTAGAGAAAACCGGGTTGTCGGGCACCGACCGCGTGTTGGGCATCTGCTTCGGCGCGCTGCGCGGAGTGTTGATCGTCGCGGCGATCCTGTTCTTCCTGGATACCTTTACCGGCTTCTCACAAAGCGCCGACTGGAAACAGTCGCAGCTCATTCCCCAGTTCAGTTACGTCATCAGGTGGTTCTTTGACTACCTGCAGAGCACGTCGAGTTTCTTGCCGACCCAATTGCCGGGGCGGTAGCGCTGATGAGGAAAAGACAACATGTGCGGTATTGTCGGTATCGCCGGTTTCATGCCGGTAAACCAGTCGATTTATGATGCGCTGACGGTGCTTCAGCACCGTGGCCAGGATGCCGCAGGCATCGTCACCATTGACGCCCACAACGGGTTCCGTTTGCGTAAAGCCAACGGCCTGGTGAAGGATGTGTTTGAGGCGCGCCATATGCAACGCTTGCAGGGCAACATGGGCATTGGCCATGTGCGTTACCCGACGGCCGGCAGCTCGAGCGCCTCTGAGGCCCAGCCTTTCTACGTCAACTCGCCGTTCGGCATTACGCTGGCCCACAACGGCAACCTGACCAACGCCCATGAGCTGCGCCAAAATCTGTTCGAAAGCGGCCGCCGCCATGTCAACACCACCTCCGACTCGGAAATCCTGCTGAACGTGCTGGCCAGCGAGCTGGACCGCTTCCCGCACTACCCGCTGGAGGCCGACAACATCTTTACCGCGGTCGCCGCCATGCATCAGCAACTGCGCGGCGCTTACGCCTGCGTGGCGATGATCATCGGCCACGGCCTGCTGGCGTTCCGCGACCCGAACGGCATTCGCCCGCTGGTGATCGGCAAGCGCACGCTGGAGGATGGCCGCAGCGAGTACATGGTGGCCTCCGAGAGCGTGGCGCTGGATACCCTGGGCTTTGAGTTCCTGCGCGACGTGGCACCGGGCGAAGCGGTGTACATCACCACCAAGGGCCAGCTGTTCACCCGCCAGTGCGCGGAGAACCCGAAAACCAACCCGTGCCTGTTCGAATACGTTTATTTCGCGCGCCCGGACTCCTTTATGGACAAGATCTCGGTCTACAGCGCCCGCGTGCGCATGGGCCAGAAGCTGGGTGAGAAGATCGCCCGCGAGTGGGAAGATCTGGACATCGACGTGGTGATCCCGATTCCGGAAACCTCCTGCGACATCGCGCTGGAGATCGCGCGCATTCTCGAGAAGCCATACCGCCAGGGCTTCGTGAAGAACCGCTACGTCGGCCGCACCTTCATCATGCCGGGCCAGCAGGCGCGTCGCCAGTCGGTGCGCCGCAAGCTGAACGCCAACCGCGCCGAGTTCCGCGACAAGAACGTGCTGCTGGTGGATGATTCCATCGTGCGCGGCACCACGTCGGAACAGATCGTCGAGATGGCGCGCGAAGCGGGCGCCAAGCGCGTGTACCTGGCTTCCGCCGCGCCGGAAGTGCGCTTCCCGAACGTCTACGGCATCGACATGCCGAGCGCCAACGAACTGATCGCCCACGGGCGTGAAGTGGATGAAATCCGCCAGATCATCGGCGCCGACGGGCTGATTTTCCAGGACCTGGACGATCTGATCGAAGCGGTGCGCGAAGAGAACCCGGACATCACCCAGTTCGAATGTTCGGTGTTCAACGGCATCTACGTGACCAAAGACGTCGACCAAAGCTATCTGGAATACCTGGAGTCGCTGCGCAGCGACGACGCCAAGGCGCTGCGGGTGCAAACCGAAGCGGAAAATCTGGAACTGCACAACGAAGGCTAACCGCCTGCGTTGATCCCTCAGGGTGCATCGCCGCGTCTGCGGCGGTGCACCTTGCTCCTCTGACTTGCTTATCCCTCGCCATTGCGGCAAAGTCTGCCTGATCTTACTTTTTACGGCAGAGGCCATTTTCCATGAAACGACTCATCATCGGCATTTCCGGCGCCAGCGGCGCTGTCTACGGCGTGCGCCTGTTGCAGGTTTTGCGCGACGTCGCAGAGGTGGAAACCCATTTGGTGATGAGCAACGCGGCAAGACAGACGCTGGCGCTGGAAACGCCGTACAGCCTGCGGGAAGTGCAGGCGCTGGCCGATGTGGTGCACGACGCGCGCGACATCGCCGCCGGCATCTCCTCCGGCTCCTTCAAGACCCTGGGCATGGCAATCCTGCCCTGCTCGATCAAAACCCTGTCCGGCATCGTTAACAGCTACAGCGACGGGCTGCTGACCCGTGCCGCCGACGTGGTGCTCAAAGAGCGCCGCCGTTTGGTGCTGTGCGTGCGGGAAACGCCGCTGCATTTGGGGCACCTGCGGTTGATGACCCAGGCGGCGGAGATGGGGGCGGTGATCATGCCGCCGGTGCCGGCGTTTTACCACCAGCCGAAAAACGTGGAAGACATCATCGATCAGACCGTCAATCGGGTGATCGATCAGTTTGATATCGAACTGCCGACCGACCTGTTCACCCGCTGGCAGGGTGCTAATTAACAGTTTTATCCCTAAATTGGCACATTTGTGCAACACCGCACTGAATTGGGGCGGAGTATGCACCATAATGATCCCACTTCATCACGCTCACTGTTTCATGGCGCCGCCTTGTCGCGGCTGCCAGTGGCGCGGCCCCGACCGGCCGATTTAATTTTGCGGTTATCGTCCCAGGAAACAGTATTGTGAAGGCCGGAGCCGTTCCCTCCGCCCGTAGCACCGAATGTGGCACGATTACTGCAAATTGATTTGGTGGGGAAAGTAATGCCCGTAGTGGCATCAAAAAAATCAATTTGAGGGTAATTTATGAAAAAGCGGGTTTTGATTTTGCCGTTAGTTCTGGCTTTGAGCGCCGCCAGCAGCGCCTTTGCCGCCATTCCTTCCACGCTGAAGATTGGCACCGATCCGACATACGCGCCGTTTGAATCCAAAAACGCCAAAGGCGAGCTGGTCGGCTTTGACATCGATTTGGCCAAAGAGCTGTGCAAACGCATCAATACCCAATGCACCTTCGTGGAGAGCGACTTCGACGCGCTGATCCCATCCCTCAAGGCGAAGAAGATTGACGCCATTATCTCTTCGCTGTCCATCACTGAAAAACGCCAGCAGGAAATCGCCTTTACCGACAAGCTGTATGCCGCCAACGCGCGTCTGATCGCGCCGAAGGGCTCCAAGCTGCTGCCGACCGCCGAAGCGCTGAAAGGCAAGAGCGTGGGCGTGCTGCAGGGCACCACCCAGGAAGCCTACGCCAACGCCATGTGGCAGCCGAAAGGGGTGACCGTCGTGCCTTACCAGAATCAGGATCTGGCTTATGCCGACCTGGCCTCCGGCCGTATCGATGCCGCCTTCCAGGATGAAGTGGCGGGCAGCGACGGCTTCCTGAAACAGCCGCCGGGCAAAGACTATGCGTTCGCCGGCGAATCGGTGAAGGATGACAAGTTCTTCGGCGTCGGCACCGGCATGGGGCTGCGCAAGACCGATACCGAGCTGAAAGCGGCGTTGGACAAAGCCTTCGCCGAGATGCGTAAAGACGGCACCTACGACAAATACGCGAAAAAGTACTTCGACTTTGACGTCTACGGCGGGTAATCCGCTTCCCGTTCCATGCTGTGACTGCGGGGCCGGTGCGCCGGCCCCGATGGTTCGGATCCTAGACCACAGGGTGAAGTAGATGCTGCAAGGCTATTCCCAACTGATTTTCGAGGGGGCTCTGGTGACGTTGGAGCTGGCCCTCAGTTCCGTGGTGCTGGCGGTGGTGATCGGTCTGATCGGCGCCGGTGGCAAACTGTCTCATAACCCCTTTATCTCCGGCCTGTTCGGCGCCTATACCACGCTGATCCGCGGCGTGCCCGATCTGGTGCTGATGCTGCTGATCTTTTACGGTTTGCAGATCGCGCTGAACAATATCACCACGCTGCTGGGCTTCGCGCAGATCGATATCGATCCGCTCGGCGCCGGCATCATTACCCTCGGCTTTATCTACGGCGCTTATTTTACCGAGACCTTCCGCGGCGCCTATCTGGCGGTGCCGAAAGGGCAGATCGAAGCGGCGACGGCCTACGGCTTCAGCGGCGCGCAGATCTTCCGGCGCATTCTGTTCCCGGCGATGATGCGTTTCGCCTTGCCGGGCATCGGCAACAACTGGCAGGTGATCCTGAAGGCGACGGCGCTGGTGTCGATCCTTGGCCTGAACGACGTGGTGAAAGCCACGCAGCTGGCGGGGAAAGGCACCTATCAGCCGTTCTTCTTTGCCATCGTGGCCGGCGTGGTTTACCTGATCTTCACTACCGTTTCCAACGGCGTGCTGCTGTGGCTTGAACGGCGTTACTCACTGGGCGTCAAGAGGGCCGAGCTATGATCGACATCCTGCAACAGTATTGGCAGTCGCTGCTGTGGAGCGACGGCTACCGCTTCACCGGCGTGGCGGTAACGCTGTGGCTGCTGATCGCCTCGGTGGTGATGGGCGGGCTGCTGGCGATCCCGATGGCGGTGGCGCGCGTCTCTTCCATCCGCTGGGTGCGTTTCCCGGTGTGGCTCTACACCTATGTGTTTCGCGGTACGCCGCTGTACGTGCAGCTGCTGGTGTTCTACTCCGGCATGTACAGCCTTGAGATCGTGCGCGGCAGCGAGTTTCTCAACGCGTTTTTCCGCAGCGGGCTCAACTGCACCATCCTGGCGCTGACGCTCAACACCTGCGCCTATACCACCGAGATCTTCGCCGGGGCCATCCGCTCGGTGCCGCACGGTGAAATCGAGGCCGCCAACGCCTACGGTTTCTCGCGCTTCAAGATGTATCGCTGCATCATTTTACCTTCGGCGCTGCGCACCGCGCTGCCGGCTTACAGCAACGAAGTGATCCTGATGCTGCACTCCACCGCGCTGGCGTTTACCGCCACCGTGCCGGATCTGCTGAAGATCGCGCGCGACATCAACGCCGCGACCTATCAGCCGTTCTACGCCTTCGGCATCGCGGCGGTGCTGTACCTGATCATCTCCTACGTGTTAATCAGCCTGTTCCGCAAGGCTGAAAGACGCTGGATGGCACACGTTAGTCACTGATAAATGACGGGAAGAAAAACCATGTCTGAGAATAAATTAGCCGTCACGGAACTGCATAAACGCTATGGCGACCACGAAGTGCTGAAGGGTGTCTCGCTGGCGGCCAACGCCGGGGATGTGATCAGCATCATCGGCTCCTCCGGCTCCGGCAAAAGTACCTTTCTGCGCTGCATCAACTTCCTCGAGAAGCCGAGCGAAGGCTCGATCAGCCTGAACAACGAAGACATTCGCATGGTGCGCGACAAAGACGGCCAGCTGAAGGTGTTCGACAAGAAGCAGCTGCAGCTGCTGCGCACCCGCCTGACCATGGTGTTCCAGCATTTCAATCTGTGGAGCCACATGACGGTGCTCGAGAACGTGATGGAGGCGCCGGTGCAGGTGCTGGGGCTGAGCAAGGCCGAAGCGCATGAGCGCGCGGTTCGCTATCTGGATAAGGTGGGCATCGATGAGCGGGCGCGCGGCAAATACCCGGTGCACCTGTCGGGCGGCCAGCAGCAGCGTGTTTCTATCGCCCGCGCGTTGGCGATGGAGCCGGAAGTGCTGCTGTTTGACGAGCCGACGTCGGCGCTGGATCCCGAGCTGGTGGGCGAGGTGCTGCGTATCATGCAGAAGCTGGCGGAAGAGGGGAAAACCATGGTGGTGGTGACGCACGAAATGGAGTTTGCGCGCCACGTTTCCAACCACGTGATTTTCCTGCACAAAGGGTTGATTGAAGAGCAGGGGCCGCCGGCCGAGCTGTTCGGCAACCCCAAAAGCCCGCGCCTGCAGCAGTTCCTGTCCGGCGCGTTGAAGTAACTTCAGATCAGCGGGCTTCGGCCCGCTGATTAATCACGTCATCCAGCGCCTGTTCCAGCTCCAGATAGCGGAAGTGGAAGCCGGCCTCCTCCAGCCGCTTCGGCACCGCCCGCTGGCCGCCGAGCACCAGCACCGCCGCTTCCCCCATCAACAAACGCATGACGAACGCCGGCACCCGCAGAAACGCCGGGCGATCGAGCACGTTGGCCAATTGGGCGGCGAACTGTTCGTTATGCACCGGGTAGGGAGCGACCATGTTGAACGGGCCGGTCAGCGTGGCGTGATCCAGCAGATAAATAATGGCGTTGACCATGTCTTCGAGATGGATCCACGGCAGGTATTGGCGACCGTCGCCGATCGGGCCGCCCAGCCCGAAGCGGAACGGCGGCAGCATTTTAGCCAGCGCGCCGCCCTGTGGCGCTAGCACCACGCCGGTGCGCAGCAGGCAGACCCGGGTGGCGTCGCTCTGCGCCTGCAGCGCCAGCGCTTCCCAGCGTTGGCACAGCTGGTGGGTGAATTCGTCGTGCGGCGGCTCCTCTTCGGTGACCACCGCCTGCCCCTGGTCGCCGTAGTAGCCGACGGCGGAACCGGAAATCAGCACACCGGGCGGCGTGCTGCCGGCCTTGATAAGCTGCGCCAACCGCTCGGTCAGATCCCAGCGGCTATGGCACAGCCGCTGTTTCTGCTGTGCGCTCCAGCGCTTGTCGGCGATAGGTTCGCCGGCCAAATTGATCACCGCATCGAAGTCATCCAGCGACTGCCGGTCGTCCAGCGTTTGCCAATAGCTCGGCTGGTCGCCCAGCCTGGCCCGGGCTCGCCGTTCGTCTCGCGTCAGCACCGTAATGTGGTGAGAAAGCGCCAGCAGCCTGGCCGTCAGGCTGCTGCCTATCAATCCCGTTGCGCCGGTGATCAGGATCCGCATGGTCGACCTCCCTGAGTTAGTCCCGGCGGTAGCTCATGGTCATGGAGACCGAATCGGCGTAGCGCAGGGCCAGAAGTTTATCTATCTCCACTTCAGCATAGGTCACCCAGGCATGTTCTTTTACGATATCGAGCACATCCTGCGTTAATTTTTCCAGTAGCGCGAAACGGTTATCTTCCACATGGCGGATGATCGCTTTGGTGATGGTGCGGTAGTTGAGCGCGTCGGCGATGTCTTCGCTGTTGCGCGCCTTGTCCGCCGGGTAGTGGATCGCCACGTTAATCAGGACGTCCTGTCGGTTGTTGATTTCTTCTTCCTTGATACCGATGAACGTGCGCAACCGCAGATTTTTAATGCGAATAACGGCGTCGGGTTGACTGAAAGACATCAGAGATTCTCCATAGGTCTGATTATTGGCGTTCAGAATACACGGAAAGTAGGGAAATGATAACGCAGGGGCGATGTGACTCCCCGGCGGCGGGGAGTCGGGGAGCGGGGGTTAGCCCTGTTCAGCCAGCTTATAGGCGCGCTCGGTCGCCGGGCGGTTGCTGATGCGCTCGAACCAGTTGCGCACCGCCGGGTAATCCGCCAGATCGATGCGCTGGCGCGGATGCGACACCACCCACGGGTAGGTGGCGATATCGGCGATGCTGTAGTTGTCGCCGCCCAGGTACGGGTGTTTTTGCAGTTCGGCTTCCAGCACGCCGTACAGCCGCTTGGTCTCCAGCTGGTAGCGCTCGATGGCGTAAGGCACCGGCTGCGGCGCGTAGTGGTTGAAGTGGTGATTCTGCCCGAGCATCGGCCCGAAACCGGCCACCTGCCAGAACAGCCACTGCAGGGTGGCGGCGCGTTCGCGCAGGCCCTTGCTCAACAGCTTGCCGGTTTTCTCCGCCAGATACAGCAGGATTTCCCCGGACTCGAACAGGCTGATTGGCGCGCCGCCGTCCACCGGTTGCTGATCGACGATCGCCGGGATTTTGTTGTTGGGAGAAATGCTCAGAAAGTCCGGTTTGTACTGCTCGCCGGCGCTGATGTTTACGCGATGGATACGGTAGGGTAAGCCGACCTCTTCCAAAAACAAGGTGATCTTGTGACCATTGGGAGTAGGCGCGTAATACAGGTCAATCATGTTGCCTCCTGCGGTAAGGTGATCTGTAATTCATTACACGTTGCTGCGGTCTTCGCCGCGCACAAAGGTATATCAGAGATCCAACAATAGCAGCTAAGGATAGCAGGCTATGTGGGATTCGTCCGATGCTATCTGCGCGGTTGGATCACAATTCTCCACCGGGGCGGACGGCGGTTTGCCGCACGGCGCCGGCGCGGTAAAATGGCGCTTATTTCCCTCTATAGGACAAGGTTATGAAGCTGATGTTCGCCTCGGATATCCACGGCTCGCTGCCGGCCACCGAACGCGTGCTGGAATTGTTCGCACAAAACGGCGCCGACTGGTTGATTCTTCTGGGTGATTTGCTGAATCACGGCCCGCGCAACGCGCTGCCGGCAGGGTATCAGCCCGCTCAGGTTGCCGAACGATTGAATCGCTATAGCGACAAGATCATCGCCGTTCGCGGCAATTGCGACAGCGAGGTCGATCAGATGCTGCTGACGTTTCCCATCGAGGCGCCCTGGCAACAGGTTTTACTGCAAAAAAGACGATTGTTTTTGACCCACGGTCACCTTTATCATCCCTCGGCACTGCCGCCGTTATCCCGCGGTGACGTCCTGGCCTACGGCCATACGCATCTGCCGCAGGCGGAGCGGCAGGGTGAGATCTATTGCTTCAATCCGGGCTCGGTCAGCATTCCCAAAGGGGGCTTTCCGGCCAGCTACGGCATGTTGGATCGGGGCACTTTGCGCGTGCTGACGCTCGACGACGGCAAGGTCGTCGCGGAGGTGGCGTTAACACGCTAAACGCACTAATTTATACACACACAATAAAAATCTTTGAAAAACACTCATTGATTAACCAGCGCGCGGGATGCATCGCGCCAAAATAGAAGGTTTTAGAGGATGGCGGAACAGGGTCAGGCTGCAGATACCGAATGGGTTGATATCGTCGACGAGCAAAACGAGGTGATCGCGCAATCCAGTCGTCAACAGATGCGGGCGGAGCGGCTGCGTCATCGTGCTACCTATATTGTGGTGCATGATGGGATGGGAAAAATTCTGGTGCAGCGTCGCACCGAGATCAAGGACTTCTACCCGGGCTGGTTGGACGCAACGGCGGGTGGCGTAGTGCAAAGCGGTGAAAACGTGCTGGATTCGGCGCGCCGCGAGGCGGAAGAAGAGCTGGGCATCGCCGGTGTGCCTTTCGCCGAACACGGTCTGTTCTACTTCGAAGAAGAGCAGTGCCGGGTGTGGGGCGCGCTGTTCAGCTGCGTTTCGCACGGCCCGTTCGCGCTGCAGGAAGAAGAAGTGGCCGAGGTGTGCTGGCTGACGCCGGAAGAGATCACCGCGCGCTGCGACGAGTTTACCCCGGATTCGCTGAAGGCGCTGTCGCTGTGGCTGACGCGCAACAACGAACAGGATTACGGTAAGCCGCTCGACAACCACTGAGACGCCAACGCGTGAGAAAGCCGGTCATCGACCGGCTTTTTTTATGGCGCGGATTCAGCAGCTGTCGCGGCGGCACAGCGTGGCGGGCAGGGAGCCTGCCGGCTGCCAGGGTTGCTCGTTCAGGCGCGCCAGCAGCGCCTGGCCGGCCTGAATGCCGATGTCGCGATGCGGAATGGTCATGGTGGTCAGCGGCGGTTGGCAGACCCGGCTGAACTCGCTGTTGCCGAACCCCACCACCGCCAGATTGTCCGGCACCTTGATGCGCCGCCGTTGGCATTCATACAGCGCGCCGCCGGCCAGTTCGTCCGAGGCGCACACCAGCGCGTCCAGCTCCGGCCAGGCCAGCAGGAATTCCGGCAGCTGCTGCGCGCCGGTGCTGAAGCTGGCGGGCTGTGCGGCGTTGATCACCCGATGCGGCGACATATGGTTGCGCAGCAGCGCCTTGTGCCAGCCCTGCAGGTGCTGCTGGAAGATCCACTGTTCCTGATTGGCGCACAGCAGCCCGATGTTCTGATAGCCGCTGGCGATCACCGTTTGCGTCAGCTGATACATGGCCGCCACGTAGTCGATGCCGATGCTCATGTCGATAGGATCGGCGCGCACGGCGCCGATCTCCACCACCGGAATGTTGGCGGCGATCAGCGCGTTGCGGGCGTTTTGCGAATGCTCGACGCTGAGCAGCACCGCCGCCGCCAGGTTGTAAGAGAGCAGGGTCTCCAGCAATTTCTCTTCGCGTTCTAGGTGATGCTGCGACTCCGCCAGCATGATGTGATAACCGGCCGGCTGCAGCACTTTCTGCAGGCCGGCGAACATCTCGGCGCAGCCGGATTCGGACAGGCTGGGCACCACCATGGCAATGGTGTAGGACGAGGCCGACGCCAGCGAACTGGCGGCCAGGTTGGGCAGATACCCCAGTTCGCTCACCGCGGCTTCAATCTTCTCGCGCAGTTTGTCTGAAACCTGCTCCGGCGTGCGCAGCGCGCGCGACACCGTCATGGTGCCGACGCCCGCCAGCTGCGCTACGTCAGCCAACGTCACCCTGCCCGTGCTGCGTCGTTTTTTACCGATCGACATGCCTAATCCCGACTGAAATGCGCGCGCGGCGCATAAAAATGGTGAGGGCGGGAAGCCGACGGCGCGGCTTCGACGATCCCCGTATGCGGCACATTCTACCCCGTTACCCGAAATAGCGAGAAAAAATTGTGGTTAACGCCATGCCGCGGTGCGGCGTTTTGATAGCGCTATCACAGATCTGCATGATAGCGCTTTGGTAGCGCTATCTTTGTGATATCCATCACTGTGTGGCCGGGTGGGGTTGATTAAAGTTTTACCGTCGTCGGTGAATTAATCACCGGCCGAAACCATCAACCTTTAGGAGGGTAACGTGCTGAAAGAGTGGCTGACCGCCGATCATATACAGCTGTGCGAACGGGTGGAGGACTGGCGCCAGGCGGTAACGCTGAGTGCGCAGCCGCTGCTGCAAGACGGCGTGATCACGCCGAATTACCTGACGGCCATCTTTCATCAGCAGGAGAAGCTCGGGCCTTACTTTGTCCTGGCGCCGGGCATCGCCATGCCGCACGCCCGGCCCGAAGAGGGCGCCAACGCGTTGGGATTATCGCTGTTGAAGATCCATCAGGGGGTGAACTTTCATTCCGCGGATAACGATCCGGTTCAGGTGGTGGTGATGCTTTCGGCGCCCGACGGCGACAGCCACATCGAATTGATTTCGCAACTGGCGGAGTTATTTTCAGACAATCAGGCCATGGAGGCGTTATTTCACGCCAAAGATAAACGGCAAATCGAGGATATTATCGCCCGCTATTAACGCTTAATCACCAGGAACACTATTAATGCTAACAACGCCGGGAATATGACCGGCGGCGCTACCCTACACGCTAAATTCAACAGGTGGATATTATGAAAATCATGGCGATTTGCGGTTCCGGTCTCGGCAGCAGTTTTATGGTGGAAATGAACATTAAAAAGGTGCTGAAAAAGATGGGCGTGGAGGCCGAGGTCGAACACTCCGATCTGTCGTCCGCCACCCCCGGCGCCGCCGACGTGTTCGTGATGGCGAAAGACATCGCCGACAGCGCCAGCGTACCGGCCGAGCAGCTGGTGGTGATCAGCAACATCATCGACATTAATGAGCTGGAAGCCAAGCTGCGCGCTTACTTCGAAGCCCACTCAATCATCTGAATAAAACGATTGGCGAGGTGGATATGTTTATCCAGGAAACGCTTAAGTTTGTGGTGGATATATTAAAGGTGCCTTCGGTACTGGTCGGGCTTATTGCGCTGATCGGTTTGCTGGCGCAAAAAAAATCGTTTTCCGACGTGGTAAAAGGCACGGTAAAAACCATTCTCGGCTTTATCGTTTTGGGCGGCGGCGCCACGGTATTGGTCGGATCGCTCAATCCGCTGGGCGGCATGTTCGAACACGCGTTCAATATTCAGGGCATCATTCCGAATAACGAAGCCATTGTCTCCATCGCGCTGGAGAAATACGGCGCCTCCACCGCGCTGATCATGGCGTTCGGCATGGTGGCGAATATCGTGGTGGCGCGCGTCACCCGGCTGAAATACATCTTCCTGACCGGCCACCACACCTTCTACATGGCCTGCATGATCGGCATCATCCTAACGGTGGCGGGCTTCGAGGGCGTGCAGCTGGTGTTTACCGGCGCGCTGACCCTGGGGCTGGTGATGGCGTTCTTCCCGGCGATCGCCCAGCGCTATATGCGCCGCATCACCGGCAATGACGATATCGCCTTCGGCCACTTCGGCACCCTGGGCTACGTGCTGTCCGGCTGGATCGGCTCGAAGGTGGGTAAAAACTCGCGCTCGACCGAGGAGATGAACCTGCCGAAAAACCTCAGCTTCCTGCGCGACAGCTCCATTTCGATCTCGATGACCATGATCGTCATCTACCTGATCCTGGCGATCTGCGCCGGGCGGGCCTATGTGGAAAGCGAGCTCAGCGGCGGCCAGAACTACCTGGTGTATTCGATCATTCAGGCCATCACCTTCGCCGCCGGGGTGTTCATCATCCTGCAGGGCGTGCGTTTGATTCTGGCGGAAATCGTGCCGGCGTTCACCGGCTTCTCGGAAAAGCTGGTGCCGAATGCGCGGCCGGCGCTGGATTGCCCGGTGGTCTATCCCTATGCCCCCAACGCGGTGCTGATCGGCTTCCTGTTCAGCTTCCTTGGCGGATTGGCCGGGCTGTTCCTGCTGGGGCAGCTGAAGATGGTATTGATCCTGCCCGGCGTGGTGCCGCACTTCTTCACTGGCGCTACCGCCGGGGTGTTCGGCAACGCCACCGGCGGGCGGCGTGGCGCGATGCTGGGCGCCTTCGCCAACGGGCTGCTGATCACCTTCCTGCCGGTATTGCTGCTGCCGGTGCTGGGGGCGCTGGGCTTTGCCAACACCACCTTCTCCGACGCCGACTTCGGCGCGATCGGCATCCTGCTGGGCAATATGGCGCGCTTTATGTCGAAGGAGATGATCATGCTGGCGATCGTCGCCGTGTTCGCGCTGCTGGTGGCGCATAACTTCCTGGGAAAACGCAAAGGCGCGCCGGCCGCTGACCGCGTCGAGAAATAACGAGGGCAGACTGATGAACTACACAACGAGCGAAACGGAAATTGAAGAGCTGCATACCCTGGCGCGGGCGATCCGCCTGGAAACGCTGAAAGCGCTGACCGGGCTGGGCTTCGGCCACTACGGCGGCTGCATGTCGGTGGTTGAGACGCTGGCGGTGCTGTATGGCAGCGTGATGCGCATCGATCCGGCGGATCCGGACTGGCCGGAGCGCGATGACTTCGTGCTGTCGAAAGGGCACGCCGGCCCGGCGCTGTACAGCACGCTGGCGATCAAGGGCTACTTCCCGCTGGCGGAGCTGAAGACCCTCAACCAGAACGGCACGCGTCTGCCGAGCCACCCGGACCGGCTGCGCACGCGCGGCGTGGACGCCACCACCGGCTCGCTGGGGCAGGGCGTGTCGATCGCCGCCGGCATGGCGTTGTCCCATCGGCTGGCGGGGCGTCGCAATCGGGTGTTCAGCATCCTCGGTGACGGGGAACTGAACGAAGGGCAGTGCTGGGAGGCGTTCCAGTTTATCGCCCACCACAATCTGAACAACCTGACGCTGTTCATCGATTACAACAAGCAACAGCTGGACGGCGCGCTGGACGAGGTGATCCAACCGTTCGATCTGGCCGCCAAGTTCCGCGCCTTCGGCTTTGAGGTGCAGACCATCAAGGGCGACGACATCGCGGCGCTGCTGGCGGCGGTGGCGCCGGCGCGCGGCGGCGAACAGCGGCCGCTGGCGATCGTGCTCGACAGCATCAAAGGGCAGGGCGTGGCCTATCTGGAAAACCTGTCGAACTCTCACCACCTGCGCCTGACGCCGGACGTGCAGCAGGAAATCGAAAAAGCCATCGCCGAACTGGAGGCCGCCTATGTTTAACGTAGTGACGCAGTTGGAAAACGACGCCGTCGAAATGCGCAAAGTCTACGCCGGCGCGGTGCGTCGGCAGATTGAGGCGGGCGCGCCGATCATCGCGCTGGAGGCGGATCTGATGAGCTCAATGGCGATGGATGGCGTGCACAAGGATCACCCGCAGCACGTGATCAACTGCGGCATCATGGAGGCCAACGTGATCGGCGTCGCCGCCGGGCTGTCGCTTACCGGCCGGGTGCCGTTCGTGCATACCTTTACCGCCTTTGCCAGCCGCCGCTGTTTCGATCAGCTGTTCATGTCGCTGGATTATCAGCGCAACAACGTCAAGGTAATCGCCTCCGACGCCGGGGTGAGCGCCTGCCACAACGGCGGCACCCACATGTCGTTCGAGGATATGGGCATCGTGCGCGGGCTGGCGCATTCGGTGGTGCTGGAGGTGACCGACGCCACCATGTTCGCCGATATTCTGCGCCAGCTGATGGATCTGCGCGGCTTCTACTGGGTGCGCACCATTCGCAAGCAGGCGACGCGCATCTACCAGGAGGGCTCGCGCTTTACCATCGGCAAGGGCAACCTGCTGCGCGACGGCGACGACATTACGCTGATCGCCAATGGCATCATGGTGGCGGAGGCGCTGAAGGCGGCGCAGATGCTGGCGCAGCAGGGCGTCAGCGCGGCGGTGATCGATATGTTCACCCTCAAGCCTATCGACCGTGAACTGATCAAAACCTATGCGGCCAAAACCGGGCGCATCGTCACCTGTGAAAACCACAGCATTCATAATGGGCTGGGATCGGCGGTGGCGGAGGTGCTGGCGGAAGAGTGCCCGACGCCAATGCGGCGCGTGGGGGTGAAGGAGCGTTACGGCCAGGTGGGCACCCAGGCATTTCTACAGCAGGAGTACGGCCTGACCGCCGAGCATATTCTGGAGGCTGCCGGGCAATTGCTGCAAAAACAGTTCTCGAGTCAATAACAACTGCTGTAACGAATGAGGTCTGGTGCTATGTATAAAGCACATACCTTCCTGCCCAGTATCTGAGTTATGACTCACACGTTATCAACTGAGAAGCCCCTTAAGGGGCTTTTTGTGTTTAATGGATAATAGATGGCCAATGCTTGGGTAAAAAGAGATAATAAAAACAATCTAATAAATACAATAAGTTATATTCATGGAGTGAATAATGATAACAACAAGAGGCTCGTTCAGAAGGCTGACGCTAGGCGAGATCACACTATCCCGTTTTCTCTATAAAAATGCCATCGACTACAGTCTTGTTAAAGTGCATAACGCGAGCTATTTCCCGTTTGGTTTGCAGAATGAGGAAACGGCCGTTACGCCTAATGGTGAACTTTATTGGCCTGAAAAACACTTCAGGGAAGATTTTTCCACAGAAACAACGCGCTACCTATGGTGGTTCATGCATGAAATGGCCCACGTATGGCAGTATCAGATGGGGATGAACGTCCGGCTGCGGGGAATAATGAGCTGGGCGGTAACTTATAAATACTCGCTGCCTGATTACTACTCCTTAGCTGATTATGGTATGGAGGCACAAGCCAGCCTTCTTGCAGATTACTTCATCCTTTCTCGTTATGGCAAAGAACGGTGGTTTGAGGTGAAACTGATGCAAGGTATTATAGGTCCTGATTTGAAAAGCCGTTATGAGCATGTTTTGAAAGGATTTCTTAATTCTCCTGCCGACAGGAAAAACCTGAAATGAGAAGAATCTATACCCTCATCATGATGATGTTGCTCAGTGGCTGTATGCTTGAAAAGCAACGTTTTTACGCTGCGGACATTACGCTGCGGGGAAATGATCTCTGTTTCTCTTTACCGCAAACCTACTCAACACAGAGTGGCAGGGTCAGTCTGGTCAGCATCGCTATTGAACAACGGTTGGATAGTCAAACGCATGAGCTCTGGCGCAGGACCACTCTACCACCGAAGCCCGTTGAGACGATTACGCCCGGCCAATGTATCCCATACTCGTTCAAGGCATTTGAGAGCAATGCGCTATACACCGTGGCAATCAGTACCGTGGATCCTCAGGATGCAGATTCCAAACGTTTCTGGCAGCGCAGTTTCTCGCTGAAAATCAGCGACGGCCAGATTTTGCAGGTTATTGCCAGCGCGGAGTAATAAAGCGAGAGAAGGGATGAATGAAATAGCAAGGGCCGGCAATGCCGGCCCTTGTTTCGTTTGGCGATGAATTACGCCTTGGCGGCAGCATCAGCCTGGGAAGACTGGATCGCCGTCAGCGCAACGGTGTAGACGATATCGTCAACCAGTGCGCCGCGCGACAGGTCGTTCACCGGCTTGCGCATGCCTTGCAGCATCGGCCCGATGGAGACCAGGTCAGCGGAACGCTGTACCGCTTTGTAGGTGGTGTTGCCGGTGTTCAGATCCGGGAAGATGAACACGGTCGCCTGGCCGGCTACCGGTGAGTTCGGCGCCTTGGACTTGGCAACGTCGGCCATGATGGCGGCGTCGTACTGCAGCGGGCCGTCGATGATCAGGTCCGGGCGTTTTTCCTGCGCCAGACGGGTCGCTTCGCGCACTTTCTCGACGTCGCTGCCCGCACCGGAGTTGCCGGTGGAGTAGGAGATCATCGCTACGCGAGGCTCGATGCCGAAGGCCGCGGCGGAATCCGCAGACTGGATGGCGATCTCAGACAGCTGCTCGGCGGTCGGATCCGGGTTGATCGCGCAGTCGCCGTAGACCAGTACCTGGTCAGGCAGCAGCATGAAGAACACGGAGGACACCAGCGAGCTGCCCGGCGCGGTTTTGATCAGCTGCAACGGCGGACGGATGGTGTTGGCGGTGGTGTGAACCGCGCCGGAGACCAGACCGTCGACTTCGCCTTGTTCCAGCATCAGGGTGCCGAGCACCACGTTGTCTTCCAGCTGCTCGCGCGCGACCACTTCGGTCATGCCTTTGCTCTTGCGCAGCTCAACCAGACGCGGCACGTAGTTTTCACGTACGGCGACCGGATCGACAATTTCGATGCCTTTGCCCAGCTCAACGCCTTGCGCTGCCGCGACGCGCTGGATCTCGTCCGGGTTGCCGAGCAATACGCATTCCGCGATGCCGCGTTCGGCGCAGATGGCTGCCGCTTTCACGGTGCGCGGCTCGTCGCCTTCCGGCAGCACGATGCGTTTGCCGGCTTTACGCGCCAGCTCGGTCAGCTCGTAACGGAACGCCGGTGGAGACAGACGGCGTGAACGTTCGGAGGTGGCGGTCAGCGAGTCGATCCACTCGGTGTTGATGTGGCTGGCCACGTAGTTCTGCACTTTCTCGATGCGCTGGTGGTCGTCCGCCGGCACTTCGAGGTTGAAGCTCTGCAGGCTCAGCGAGGTCTGCCAGGTGTTGGTGTCGACCATGAACACCGGCAGGCCGGTCTGGAAGGCGCGTTCGCACAGCTTCTTGATCGGCTCGTCGATGGCGTAGCCGCCGGTCAGCAGGATGGCGCCGATTTCCACGCCGTTCATCGCCGCCAGGCAGGCGGAAACCAGCACATCAGGACGGTCTGCGGAGGTCACCAGCAGAGAGCCCGGGCGGAAGTGTTCCAGCATGTGCGGGATGCTGCGCGCACAGAAGGTCACGGACTTCACGCGGCGAGTCATGATGTCGCCTTCGTTGACCACGCGGGCCTTCAGGTGGCGAGCCATGTCGATGGCACGGGTGGCGATCAGATCGAAGCTCCACGGCACGCAGCCCAGAACCGGCAGCGGGCTGTTGGCGAACAGCTGCGCAGGATCGACGTGGGCGATGCTGGCTTTGGTGGAGTCGTCGAAGATTTCGGACAGGTCAGGACGGGTGCGGCCCTGATCGTCGACCGGTGCGTTCAGCTTGTTGATGATTACGCCGGTGATGTTTTTGTTCTTGCTGCCGCCGAAGCTGGTGCGCGCCAGTTCGATGCGCTCTTTCAGCTGCGCCGGGGAGTCGTTGCCCAGCGCCAGCACGAAGACGATCTCGGCGTTCAGTGTTTTGGCGATCTCGTAGTTCAGCGCGTTGGCGAACTGATGCTTGCGGGTCGGCACCAGGCCTTCGATCAGCACCACTTCCGCGTCTTTGGTGTTCTCGTGGTAGCGCGCCACGATCTCTTCCATCAGCACGTCTTGCTGGTTGGAGCTCAGCAGGCCCTCGACGTAGTCCATGCGCAGCGGTTCGGCCGCCGTAATGGTGGAGTTGCTGCTGCGGATGATGGTGGTGGTCTGGTCGAGCGCGTTGTCGCCGGTGCGCGGTTGAGCGATAGGCTTGAACACGCTCAGACGAACGCCTTTTTGCTCCATGGAGCGGATGACACCCAGGCTGACGCTGGTCAGGCCGACGCTGGTGCCGGTGGGGATCAACATAATAGTACGTGACACAGAATAGTCCTCTTCACGATTAACATGAGGCTAAAACAACACCGTCAGCCTGGGCTGACGGTGTTTTGAGAGCATTACGCGGTCAGGCGGGATGCGTCCTGCGCGATGACCAACTCTTCGTTGGTCGGGATCACCAGCGCCAGGCGGCTGCCGTCTTTGGTGATGGCGCCGGATTTGCCGAAGCGAGCGGCCATGTTGCGGTCGTGGTCGATTTCGAAGCCCAGCAGGCCCAGTTTGTTCAGGGTCAGCTCACGCACCATGCCGGCGTTCTCGCCGATGCCGCCGGTGAAGATCACCGCGTCCAGACGGCCTTCCATCAGGGCGCTGTATGCGCCGATGTATTTGGCCAGACGGTGGCAGAACACGTCCATGGCGCGTTTGGCGTCGGCTTTGCTGTCGTAGTTGTCTTCAACGTAACGGCAGTCGCTGGTGACTTCGGTCAGGCCCAGCAGGCCGGATTCTTTGGTCAGCATCTTGTTGATCTGGTCAACGCTCATGCCCAGAGAATCGTGCAGGTGGAAGATGATAGCCGGATCGATGTCACCGCTGCGGGTGCCCATCACCAGGCCTTCCAGCGGGGTCAGACCCATGGAGGTGTCAACGCACTGGCCGTTGCGCACTGCGGTAACGGAACCGCCGTTGCCCAGGTGGCAAGTGATCACGTTCACTTCTTCTACCGGCTTGTTCAGCATCTTCGCGGCTTCCTGAGTCACGTAGAAGTGGCTGGTGCCGTGTGCGCCGTAGCGGCGAACGCCGTGGTCGCGGTACAGGCTGTACGGCAGGGCGTACAGGTAAGATTCTTCCGGCATGGTCTGGTGGAACGCGGTGTCGAACACGGCAACGTTCTTGTCGGCCAGGTTAGGGAAGGATTTCAGCGCTTCCGCGATGCCGATCAGGTGAGCCGGGTTGTGCAGTGGTGCAAACGGCACGGAATCTTTGATACCCTGCAGAACTTCGTCGTTGATCACGGCGGAAGCGGTAAACTTCTCGCCGCCGTGCACGATGCGGTGGCCGATAGCGGTCAGCTGCGCAGAAAGCTCTGGTTTTTGTGCCAGAATAGTATTAACAATGAAGTTCAGCGCTTCGCTGTGTGCAGCGCCGGCCCCCAGGGCAGCTTCGTGTTTGGCGCCGTCCATTTTCCACTTGATGCGAGCTTCAGGCAGGTGGAAACACTCGGCCAAACCGGAGAGGAATTCGTCGCCGTTAACGGCATCGATGATGGCGAATTTCAGAGAAGAACTGCCGCAGTTAAGAACCAGTACTAGCTTACTCGACATGGAAGTACCTACTTAAATAGTCGTGTTGTTAAAAGAAAATCGAAAACACGTGGTGAATTAATCGTCAATCAGACAACAAGCGTAGCGCATAGTGCCGATGACATTTATGATTAACATCATGTGAAGTGCACAAATCACAGGATGATGGAAAAACCGATGATTTCTCTGCGGTTTAAATAATCTTGATTTTTATAGGGCTAAAAGTTGACAAAATTTGCGTCATCTTCTACCGGCCACAAGGCCGGCTTAGGATACCGATAGCCCGGTGCAAACACAAAATAAATTTAAAGCTTCAAATTTTTTAGTATGGTCTCTGGCAGCACGCTTTTAGTTTCTTTACGTGACGTTGAGGTACGCAATGACGAGCAAACCGTCCGGTTCCGTAAGCTGGTTTCAGGTCTTCCAGCGCGGGCAGCATTATATGAAAACCTGGCCGTCGGACAAACGTCTGGCACCGGTCTTTCCGGAGAACCGCGTTGCGCGTGCCACCCGTTTCGCTATCCGTTTCATGCCGCCGTTGGCGATTTTCACGCTGACCTGGCAGATCGCGCTTGGCGGTCAGCTCGGCCCGGCGATCGCTACCGCGCTGTTCGCCTGCAGCCTGCCGATGCAGGGACTGTGGTGGCTGGGGCGCCGTTCGGTCACGCCGCTGCCGCCGACGCTGCTGCAATGGTTCCATGAGGTGCGCAACAAGCTGACGGAAGCCGGGCAGGCGGTCGCGCCGCTCGAAGGCACGCCGACCTATCAGACGTTGGCCGATCTGCTCAAACGTGCTTTTAAGCAGCTGGACAAAACCTTCCTCGACGATCTGTAACTGAGAAAAGGCCGCGTTGATGCGGCCTTTTTCGTCAAAGCGCCAATAACCCCGGTTTAAATCAAAGAACGGTCGAGTTGTGATTTCCTGCGTTCTTGCGCTGTGCGATGCTCCCGCCATCACACAGAAATGAGGAAATCCTGATGGAAATGACCAACGCCCAGCGGCTGATCCTGTCGAACCAGTACAAGATGATGACCCTGCTCGACCCGGACAACGGCGACCGTTATCGCCGGTTGCAAACCATCGTCGAACGCGGCTTCGGGTTGCAAATGCGCGAACTGGATCGCGACTTCGGCGAACTGAGCGAAGAGGTGTGCCGCACCATCATCAACGTGATGGAGATGCACCATGCGCTGCAGGTTTCCTGGGGCAACCTGAAAGAGAAGCAGGATCTGGACGAGCGCCGCCTGGCGTTTCTCGGCTTCGACGCCGCCACCGAAGCGCGCTACCTGAGCTACGTGCGTTTCCTGGTCAGCACCGAGGGGCGTTATACTCACTTCGATTCCGGCAGCCACGGTTTCAACGCCCAGACCAAAATGTGGGAAAAATACCAGCGTATGCTGGCGATCTGGCTGGCCTGTCCGCGCCAGTATCACCTGAGCGCCGTTGAGATAGCGCAAATCATCAATGCTTGATTAAGAAGAGGTTTTCTGTGGAGTGTAAGGGTTTTCTGTTCGATCTTGATGGCACCCTGGTGGATTCATTGCCGGCGGTAGAGCGCGCCTGGACGCACTGGGCCGAGCGCCGCGGTGTCAACCCGCAAGCGGTGCTGGATTTCATTCACGGTAAACAGGCCATTACTTCTCTGCGCCACTTTATGCCGGGCGAAAGCGAAGCGGAAATTCAGCGCGAGTTCCAGCTGCTGGAGCAGGCCGAAGCGCAGGATACCGACGGCGTTCGCGCGCTGCCGGGCGCGATTGCGCTGCTGGAGCGCCTGAACGCGCTCGGTATCCCTTGGGCGATCGTCACCTCCGGTTCGGTGCCGGTGGCCGGCGCTCGCCGCCAGGCCGGCGGTTTGCCGCAGCCGGAGGTGTTCATCACCGCCGAGCAGGTTAAACACGGTAAGCCACAGCCCGACGCCTATCTGCTGGGCGCCGAGCGCCTGGGGCTTGCGCCGCACGAGTGCGTGGTGGTTGAAGACGCGCCGGCCGGCATTCTCTCCGGCCTGGCGGCGGGCTGCCAGGTGATTGCGGTCAACGCGCCGGCGGATGCGCCGAAGCTGGAGCAGGTCGACCTGCGGCTGGATTCGCTGGCGCAGATCGCCGTCGATAAAACGGCGCAGGGCGCGATCGTTCGCCGGCTGGCCTGAGCGGCATTATCTTCACCCTAATTGATTAGACCCCGCTTCGGCGGGGTTTTTTTATGCTATTTTTAGACCCTTGGACATTTGCCGGATGAGGCCGTTTTGAACAGCGAATTACTGTGGGTGCTGAGTTTACTGCTGATTGCCATCGTGCTGTTTACCACCAACAAGCTGCGCATGGACGTGGTGGCCCTGTTGGTGATAATCGCCTTCGTGCTGAGCGGCACGCTCAGCCTGCAGGAGGCGACGGTCGGTTTCAGCGATCCCAACGTGATTTTGATCGCGGCGCTGTTCGTGATCGGCGAAGGGCTGGTGCGCACCGGCGTGGCCTATCAGGTGGGGGACTGGCTGGTGAAAGTGGCCGGCAGCAGCGAAACCAAAATGTTGATGCTGCTGATGGTGACGGTCGCCGGGCTGGGGGCGTTCATGAGCTCGACCGGCGTGGTGGCGATCTTTATCCCGGTGGTGCTCAGCGTGACGGCCAGAATGAAGATCGCGCCGGGGCGGCTGATGATGCCGCTCAGCTTCGCCGGGCTTATCAGCGGCATGATGACGCTGGTGGCCACGCCGCCCAACATGGTGGTCAACAGCGAGCTGGTGCGAGAAGGCATCCATGGTTTCGGTTTCTTCAGCGTGACGCCCATTGGCCTGGTGGTGCTGGCGCTGGGCGTCGGTTACATGCTGATCGCCCGGCGTTGGCTGGGCAGCGGTGAAACGGGCAAAGCCGGCGATGACTGGCAGCGCCGTACCTTCCGCGATTTGATCCGCGACTACAAGCTGACCGGTCGCGCGCGGCGGCTGGCTGTCCGCAGCGCTTCGCCGCTGATCGGGCGTTCGCTGGATGAACTGCACCTGCGTGCGCGTTATGGCGCCAACGTGGTGGGTATCGAGCGCTGGAAACGCTTCCGGCGGGTGATGGTCAGCGCCTCTGGCAGCACCGAGCTGCGCGAGGGCGACGTTCTTTTGATCGACATGTCGGACAGCCAGGTCGATCTGCGCGAATTCTGCGGCGAGCAGCGGCTGGAGCCGATGGTGCTGCGCGGCGATTACTTCTCTGAACAGTCGCGCAACGTCGGCATGGCGGAAGTGTCGCTGATCCCGGACTCGGCGCTGCTGGGCAAAAGCCTGCGCGAAGCGGCGTTCCGCAGCCGCTACGATCTCAACGTGGTGGGCATCCGCCGCCACGGCGAGACGCTGGGCGGCAAGCTGGTGGACGAGCCGCTGGAGCTGGGCGACATTTTGCTGGTGATCGGTGACTGGAAGGCGATCCGTCAGCTGCAGGCCAAAACCCACGACTTTATCGTGCTCAACCTGCCGGCTGAGGTGGACGAAGTGGCGCCGGCGATCACGCAGGCGCCGCACGCGCTGTTTTGCCTGGCGTTGATGGTGGCAATGATGTTGACCGACGAAATCCCCAATCCGATCGCGGCGCTGATCGCTTGCCTGCTGATGGGTAAGTTCCGCTGTATCGATATGGAAAGCGCCTATAAATCGATCCACTGGCCGAGCATTATTTTGATCGTCGGGATGATGCCGTTTGCGCAGGCGCTGCAAAAGACCGGCGGGGTGGATCTGATCGTCAGCGGGCTGATGGACGTCGCCGGCGGCGCGGGGCCGCGCGTGATGCTGCTGTGCCTGTTCGTCTTGTGCGCCACCATCGGCCTGTTTATTTCCAACACCGCGACGGCGGTGCTGATGGCGCCGATCGCCATCGCCGCCGCGCGCGAAATGGGCGTCTCGCCATACCCATTTGCGATGATTATCGCCATCGCCGCGTCCGCCGCCTTTATGACGCCGGTCTCTTCACCGGTCAACACGTTGGTGCTGGGGCCGGGCAATTACAAGTTCGGCGATTTCGTGCGTCTCGGCGTGCCGTTCACTCTGCTGGTGATGGTGGTCAGCGTGATTGTGGTGCCGTGGCTCTACGGCTTTTAACGGCGCAGCGAGGCTGCGCCGGCGGGGTTACAGCGAACTGTCGAGGCTGATTTCGTCCAATGACAGGCTGAAGCTGGGAATGAACACGTCCATGAAGTAGTCCATTTCCGGGCTGCGGCGCTGTTCCAGGGTTTTATCCAGCCGCGCCTTGGCCAGGGTGAATTCGTTGTTGCCGGCAGAGAGTTCCTCCAGGCATTTCAGGTAGGCGCACAGCGCGTCTGCCTGCTTCACTACCTGCTTTTCATCTTCGCTGTAGTAGTGCTCATCGAGAATGGTGCGGAAATCGTTGCGCAGCTCCGCGGGGATCATGTCCAGCAGCTTTTGCTGGGCGATCTTTTCGATCTTCTTGTATTCATGGGCGATCTGCGGATTGTAGTACTTGATCGGCGTCGGCATGTCGCCGGTGATCACTTCGCTGGCGTCGTGGTACATCGCCAGCAGCGCAACGCGGTCGGCGTTGAGGTTGCCGTTGAATTTGCGGTTCTTGATCACCGCCAACGCGTGGGCGACAAAGGCCACCTGCAGACTGTGTTCGGAGACGTTCTCGGTACGCACGTTGCGCATCAGCGGCCAGCGGTTAATCAGTTTCAGACGGGACAGATGGGCGAAGAAATGGCTCTGGCTCATGGTGCTCTCTTTAACGGCAAGTGAGGGCCCCATTGTGAAGCAGTGACGGCGAATTTTGCAACCGGGCAATGAGAGAAGGGCGCAGCAAGGCGCTGCGCCCCAGGCGATTACTGGTGGTAACCTTCCAGGAAGCGGCCCAGCTTGCCGACCGCCATTTCCAGTTCATCTACGCGCGGCAGGGTGACGATACGCACGTGATCCGGGTAAGGCCAGTTGAACGCGGTGCCCTGCACCAGCAGCACTTTTTCCTGCAGCAGCAGATCAAGCACCAGCTTCTGGTCGTCGTGGATGTTGAAGCGCTTGGCGTCGATGCGCGGGAACATATACAGCGCGCCCTGTGGCTTCACGCAAGAGACGCCCGGGATGTCGTTGAGCAGTTCCCAGGTGCGATTGCGTTGTTCGTACAGGCGGCCGCCAGGCTGAATGAATTCGCTGATGCTCTGATAACCGCCCAGCGCGGTTTGAATGGCGTGTTGCATCGGCACGTTGGCGCACAGGCGCATCGAAGCCAGCATCTCCAGCCCTTCGATATAGCCTTTGGCGTGCTTCTTCGGCCCGTTCAGCACCATCCAGCCCTGGCGGAAGCCCGCCACGCGGTAGGTTTTCGACAGGCCGTTGAAGGTCACGGTCAGCAGATCCGGCGCCAGCGCGGCGATCGAATGGTGCTCGGCTTCGTCATACAGGATCTTGTCGTAGATCTCGTCGGCGAAGATGATCAGGTTGTGTTGACGGGCGATCTCGACGATCTGTTCCAGCAGCGCTTTGCTGTAAACCGCGCCGGTCGGGTTGTTCGGGTTAATGATCACGATGCCGCGGGTGCGCGGGGTGATCTTGCTGATGATGTCGTCCAGATCCGGGAACCAGCCGGCCTGCTCATCGCACAGGTAGTGCACGGCCTTGCCGCCGGACAGCGATACCGCGGCGGTCCACAGCGGGTAGTCCGGCGCCGGCACCAGCATTTCGTCGCCGCTGTTGAGCAGCGCCTGCATGGATTGGACGATCAGCTCCGAGACGCCGTTGCCAATGTAGATATCCTCAACGGTCACGTCACGCATGTTGCGCGCCTGGTAGTGCTGCATGATCGCTTTACGTGCCGAGAAGAGGCCTTTGGAATCGGAGTAGCCTTGCGCCGTGGGCAGATTGCGGATCACGTCGACCAGGATTTCGTCCGGGGCGTCGAAACCGAACGGGGCAGGGTTGCCGATGTTCAGTTTCAGGACTTTGTTGCCTTCTTCTTCAAGACGTTTAGCTTCTTTAAGCACCGGGCCGCGAATGTCATAGCAGACGTTGTCCAGTTTGCTGGATTTCTCAATGGGGGACATAAAAAGTTGAGCCTTTTGCTGGGATAGGGGCGCTCCTACCGTGGGACGCCGCAACCCGCCCAATGTACTCCTGGCGTAGTTGCTTTTGAAGGGTTTTGCACGCCTTTGGTGCAAATGCATGTCGTAACGGGGGATTTTAGTTATGATAAGCAAAGGTAAAGTTATTTTGTGGTTCATAATTTCATGAACTATAATTTTACTAGGGTTTTGTTCTGTAAAATCCCGCCTCGATAAACGCGACGTGCCGGCGAGCGCGGCCGGCAGCAGTAAACTGATAAGCCGAAAGGGAGAATAGGCTTCAATAAACTGTAAAGGAACGATAATACCGGAGTTGTCTGATAGCGGGGTGTCAGTTAGCGCACCACACTAAGAAAAATGACATATTTACATTAGCTTTACTTTATATTTTACCTTAAGCATTGTTTATGTGGTTATAGGATTATTATTTAAAGCAAAAATCTTACTGATTGAATTTATTAAATTCATTGAGTGGTAACACGAAGTCGGTAGCGTTAATTATTTATCTTTTTTGCTCTGTAATGCAGTCTGAACGCCGGTTGATAAGGGTTCTCAGTAGCACGAATGGAGTGGAAATTAGGCAGTATGAATGAGTAAAATCTCAGGTTCGGTGGGGGGTTTTCCCTTTTCACCGGTATTCAGTCCCCCGCGTTCTATAAGCACCATCGATAGATCGCATTTTAAAAAGCGATAGAGGTAACGAATCATAAGTAATTTTTTTGCCCTCCACTTATGAGTGGGGTACTGTCATAACAGGCTCCGTCCTTTTCAACGGCGTCTGAGAAACACACCAGGGTAGTAGTTCGTAAATTAGAATTTAAAAAAGTGAAGAATACACTATGACAACTGCAAATCGTCCGATACTTAATCTCGACCTCGATCTGCTAAGAACCTTTGTTGCGGTTGCTGATTTGAATACCTTTGCGGCGGCGGCGGTTGCCGTATGCCGTACTCAATCAGCCGTCAGTCAACAAATGCAGCGATTAGAGCAACTGGTCGGCAAAGAACTGTTTGCCCGCCATGGGCGTAACAAACTCCTGACTGAGCATGGTATTCAGCTTCTCGGTTATGCCAGGAAGATCCTGCGCTTTAACGACGAAGCCTGTACCTCGCTGATGTACAACAATATTAAAGGTGTTCTGACCATCGGCGCTTCCGACGACACCGCCGATACCATTCTGCCTTTCCTGTTGAACCGCGTGACCGCCATCTATCCGAAGCTGGCCATTGACGTGCGCGTAAAGCGCAGCACGACGATGGTCGATCTGCTGGAAGAGGGCGAGATCGATCTGGCGGTGACCACGGCCGATCCGGCCGGACATCCGCATATCGTGCTGCGCACATCGCCGACGCTGTGGTACTGCGCCGCCGATTACCACTATCAGGCGGGCGAACCGATCCCGTTGGTGGTGATGGATGAGCCAAGCCCGTTCCGCGCGCTGGCGATCAAGCAGCTGGACGAAGCCGGTATCCCTTGGCGAATCGCCTACGTCGCCTCCACGCTGTCCGCAGTGCGGGCGGCCTGTAAGGCCGGCCTGGGCGTGACCGCGCGGCCGATCGAGATGATGAGCCCCGATCTGCGGGTGCTGGGGGCGGTGGAAGGTTTGCCGCCGCTGCCGGATACCCAGTATGCGCTGTGCAAAAACGCGCAGTGCAGCAATGAGTTGGCGATGGCCATCTTCAGCGCAATGCAGGGCGGTAATGACGGTTATGGCTTCAACGGCGCGGAAGCCGGTCTCCAGGGCGATCAGGATGACGCCAGCCTGGTGGACGAAGAAGAATAACGCCGCGGCGTTAGATCTGATGAAAACCTCTGCTTCGGCGGAGGTTTTTTTTGCCCTTTTTTTGGCGATTTTTACTGTTATAGGGATTTAATGACGATTTTGTTATGAGTTGGCTGTTTTATTAACTTTTAAGCGTTACTGAAAAGAGAGTTTGGCCGGGTTTAAGACGCTGAGTTTGTTTTTTGAGCAATAAGATTGAATGGGTTAAAGGCATGGTAATAGCAGGGTTATTTTGTTAGCTTATAGCGGCCGTTTTTGCGGCTTAATTTGAGGAAAATTGTTAAAGGGCCACACTTTTTTTGAGGATTTATGCTGAAAACGTGTCCTGGATCAAAAAAATACCCCTAGGTAGTGAGTGGAAGAACAGGGAATTCCTGAGACAATGGTATAGTAAAACTGAAATGTGCACGTTGGTTTATATCTATCTGTTTCTACACAAAAATTAACTGACACGATTTAGCCAGCCCCTGGCGCATCAAATGTTAATCAAATGATACGTATGTAAACTAGTGTGTAGATACTTTTGTCAAAGTTGACAAAAGGTTATAGAAAGGAGTAAAAAGCCCACAGAAAAACGCTGCCTAACTCGCTGTAAAAGCAGTTTGTTTGTGTGGTTATTTATCCTTCCCTTAAATCGATGTGGCGCACTAACTGCCGGTGACAAGAGCAGCGCGATCGACGCCACTTTTGATGAGTAAGCATAGAGTATGTCAACAACCACTGAAGTTATCGCTCATCACTGGGCGCTCGCCGTATTTCTCGTCGTGGCTATCGGGCTTTGCGGCTTAATGCTGCTGGGTGCGTTCTTCTTGGGCGGGAGAGCCCGGGCGCGCGCCAAACACATCCCGTTTGAATCAGGCATCGACTCGGTCGGTACGGCGCGCATGCGCTTGTCCGCCAAGTTCTACCTGGTGGCCATGTTCTTCGTTATTTTCGACGTTGAAGCCTTATACCTGTATGCCTGGTCGGTCTCGGTTCGCGAGAGCGGTTGGGTAGGCTTTATCGAAGCCGCCATTTTCATTTTGGTGCTATTGGCCGGTCTGGTTTATCTGGTGCGCATCGGCGCGTTGGATTGGACTCCGGCGCGTTCCCAACGCCGCAGCAAACCGAGCACGATCACTAACACCAACAGTCATCCGCAGTAACAGCGAGGCATTAAGATGGACTATACGCTCACCCGCATAGACCCGAACGGTGAGAACGACCGTTATCCCCTGCAAAAACAGGAGATCGTCGCCGATCCCCTGGAACAACAGGTCCACCGCACGGTTTACATGGGTAAACTCGAACATGCGCTGCATGACATGGTGAACTGGGGGCGTAAAAACTCTATTTGGCCGTATAACTTCGGCCTTTCGTGCTGTTACGTGGAGATGGTGACGTCGTTTACCGCCGTTCACGACGTGGCGCGTTTCGGTGCGGAAGTACTGCGCGCCTCCCCGCGTCAGGCTGACCTGATGGTGGTGGCCGGTACCTGTTTCACCAAGATGGCCCCGGTCATCCAACGCCTGTACGAGCAGATGCTGGAGCCTAAGTGGGTGATCTCGATGGGCGCCTGCGCCAACTCCGGCGGCATGTACGACATCTATTCCGTGGTGCAGGGCGTGGACAAGTTCCTGCCGGTCGACGTGTACATTCCCGGCTGCCCGCCGCGTCCGGAAGCCTACATGCAAGCGCTGATGCTGCTGCAGGAATCCATCGGCAAAGAACGTCGCCCGCTGTCGTGGGTTGTCGGCGATCAGGGCGTTTACCGCGCCAATATGCAGTCTGAAAGAGAGCGTAAACACGGCGAGCGCATCGCGGTGACCAACCTCCGGACGCCTGACGAGATTTAAGACGTTCATTTAACGTCCATCTTAGTGCGCTATTGGTTAACACAGCGAAAAGTGAAACTTGCGGCGAATAATCCTTTAGTGTGGTGAAAAAAAATTATGACAGATTTGACGACGCACGACGCCTTGCCTGCCTGGCAGACCCGAGATCACCTTGACGACCCGGTGATCGGCGAACTGCGCAACCGTTTTGGGCCGGAAGCCTTTACTGTTCAGGCCACCCGTACCGGCATGCCCGTGGTATGGGTTAAACCTGACCAGTTGCTGGAAGTAATGACGTTCCTGAGAAAACAGCCGAAGCCGTATGTCATGCTGTTCGATCTGCATGGCGTGGACGAACGTCTTCGCACCCACCGCGACGGCCTGCCCGCTGCGGATTTCTCCGTTTTCTACCATCTGATTTCCATCGAACGCAACCGCGACATCATGCTGAAGGTGGCGCTGTCTGAAAAAGACCTGCACGTGCCGACGGCGACCAAGGTGTTCCCGAACGCCAACTGGTACGAGCGCGAAACCTGGGAAATGTTCGGCATCACCTTCGACGGCCACCCGCACCTGTCGCGCATCATGATGCCGCAGACCTGGGAAGGGCACCCGCTGCGCAAGGACTACCCGGCGCGCGCCACCGAATTCGATCCTTTCGTGCTGACCAAGCAGAAAGAAGATCTGGAGATGGAAGCGCTGACCTTCAAGCCGGAAGACTGGGGCATGAAGCGCGGCACCGAGAACGAAGACTTCATGTTCCTCAACCTCGGCCCGAACCACCCGTCTGCGCACGGTGCGTTCCGCATCATTCTGCAGCTGGACGGCGAAGAGATCGTCGACTGCGTGCCGGATATCGGCTATCACCACCGCGGCGCCGAGAAGATGGGCGAGCGTCAATCTTGGCACAGCTACATTCCGTACACCGACCGTATCGAGTACCTCGGCGGCTGCGTGAACGAAATGCCTTATGTGCTGGCGGTCGAGAAGCTGGCCGGCATCAAGGTGCCTGAGCGCGTCGACACCATCCGCGTGATGCTGTCCGAGCTGTTCCGCATCAACAGCCACCTGCTGTACATCTCCACCTTCATTCAGGACGTCGGCGCGATGACCCCGGTGTTCTTCGCCTTTACCGACCGTCAGAAAATCTACGATCTGGTGGAAGCGATCACCGGTTTCCGTATGCACCCGGCCTGGTTCCGCATCGGCGGCGTCGCGCACGATCTGCCGCGCGGCTGGGATCGCCTGCTGCGTGAATTCCTCGACTGGATGCCGAAGCGTCTGGACTCCTACGTGAAAGCGGCGCTGAAGAACAGCATCCTGAAAGGCCGTTCCATCGGCGTAGCGTCTTACAACGCCAAAGAAGCGCTGGAGTGGGGCGTGACCGGCGCCGGCCTGCGTGCCACCGGCGTCGAGTTCGACGTGCGTAAATGGCGTCCGTACTCCGGCTACGAGAACTTCGACTTCGAAGTGCCGGTCGGCGACGGCACCAGCGACTGCTACACCCGCGTGATGCTGAAGGTGGAAGAGCTGCGCCAGAGCCTGCGCATTCTCGAACAGTGCCTGAACAACATGCCGGAAGGCCCGTTCAAGGCCGATCACCCGCTGACCACGCCGCCGCCGAAAGAGCGCACGCTGCAGCATATTGAAACGCTGATCACCCACTTCCTGCAGGTTTCCTGGGGCCCGGTGATGCCAGCCAACGAATCATTCCAGATGATTGAAGCCACCAAAGGGATCAACAGCTACTACCTGACCAGCGACGGCAGCACCATGAGCTACCGCACCCGGGTACGTACGCCGAGCTTTGCGCACCTGCAGCAGATCCCATCGGTCATCCGTGGCAGCCTGGTTTCCGACCTGATCGTCTATCTGGGTAGTATCGATTTTGTAATGTCAGATGTGGACCGCTAACTATGCATGATCAAAAAGACAATCACGCAGTCAATGATGCGCTCGAGCCCATCAACGCAGCCGCTCCTCAGAGCGGCGTTGATGCATTTGTACTGAGCGCGGAAGAACGTGATGCGATCGAGCACGAAAAGCACCATTACGAGGATCCGCGCGCCGCTTCCATCGAAGCACTGAAAATTGTGCAGAAGCAGCGCGGCTGGGTTCCGGACGGTGCGATTTACGCCATCGCGGAAGTGCTGGGCATCCCCGCCAGCGACGTAGAAGGCGTGGCCACGTTCTACAGCCAGATTTTCCGTCAGCCAGTAGGACGTCACGTGATCCGTTATTGTGACAGCGTTGTCTGTCACATCACCGGTTACCAGGGCATTCAGGCCGCTATCGAGAAGAAGCTGAACATCAAGCCGGGTCAAACCACCTTTGATGGCCGCTTCACGCTGTTGCCGACCTGCTGTCTGGGCAACTGCGATAAAGGGCCGACCATGATGATTGATGACGACACTCACAGTCAGCTGAAGCCTGAAGATATCGAGACGCTACTGGAGCAGTATCAATGACCAAGCACATTGTACGCACTCCCGAAACGCATCCGCTGACCTGGCGTCTGCGCGATGACAAGCAGCCGCTGTGGCTGGACGAGTACCGCAGCAAAAACGGCTATGCCGGCGCAGAAAAGGCCCTCAAAGGCCTGGCCCCGGACGAGATCGTCGGCCTGGTGAAAGACTCCGGGCTGAAGGGCCGCGGCGGCGCGGGCTTCTCCACCGGTTTGAAGTGGAGCCTGATGCCGAAGGACGAATCCATGAACATCCGTTACCTGCTGTGTAACGCCGATGAAATGGAGCCGGGCACTTATAAAGACCGCCTGCTGATGGAGCAGCTGCCGCATCTGCTGGTGGAAGGCATGTTGATCTCCGCGTTCGCGCTGAAAGCCTACCGTGGGTACATCTTCCTGCGCGGTGAGTACATCGAAGCGGCGGCGCACCTGCGTCGCGCCATCGCGGAAGCCACCGAAGCCGGCTATCTGGGCAAGAACATTCTCGGCACCGGGTTCGATTTCGAGCTGATCGTGCACACCGGCGCCGGCCGTTACATCTGCGGCGAAGAAACCGCGCTGATCAACTCGCTGGAAGGCCGCCGCGCCAACCCGCGTTCCAAGCCGCCATTCCCGGCCAGCGCCGGCGTATGGGGCAAGCCGACCTGCGTCAACAACGTCGAAACGCTGTGCAACGTGCCGGCCATTTTGGCGAACGGCGTGGAGTGGTACACCGGCATCTCCGGCAGTGAAGACAAAGGCACCAAGCTGATGGGCTTCTCCGGCCGGGTGAAAAATCCGGGCGTCTGGGAGTTGCCGTTCGGCACCACCGCGCGCGAGATCCTGGAAGACTACGCCGGCGGCATGCGCGACGGTCTGCGCTTCAAAGCCTGGCAGCCGGGCGGTGCGGGGACCGACTTCCTGACCGCCGATCACCTCGATCTGCCGATGGAATACGGCGCGATCGGCAAAGCCGGCAGCCGTCTCGGCACCGCGCTGGCGATGGCGGTAGACCACGAGATCGGCATGGTGCCGCTGGTGCGTAACCTGGAAGAGTTCTTCGCCCGCGAGTCCTGCGGCTGGTGTACGCCATGCCGCGACGGCCTGCCGTGGAGCGTGAAGATCCTGCGTGCGTTGGAAAACGGCGAAGGGCAGCCGGGGGATATCGAAACCCTCGAACAGCTGTGCCGTTCCCTCGGCCCGGGCAAAACCTTCTGCGCCCACGCGCCAGGTGCCGTAGAGCCACTGCAAAGCGCGATTAAATATTTCCGTGAAGAGTTCGAGGCGGGCATCGCCGTGCAGCACTTCGGCAACGCCCATGCGATTGGCGGCATTCAGCCGAACAATCTGCTGAAGCAGCGCTGGTAAGCCGACTCGCCCGAACACGGCCAGAATTTTTGATTAACGCCTGCCGCAAGGCAGGCCACTTGGAAGCATGCTGACTATGGCTACGATTCATGTAGACGGCAAAGAGTATGAGGTAGACGGAGCGGACAACCTGCTGCAGGCTTGTCTTTCCCTCGGCCTTGATATTCCTTACTTTTGCTGGCATCCGGCGCTGGGAAGCGTCGGCGCTTGCCGCCAATGTGCGGTAAAGCAATACCAAAACGCGGAAGATACGCGCGGCCGTTTGGTGATGTCCTGTATGACCCCGGCATCCGACGGCACCTTCATCTCCATCGATGACGGCGAAGCGAAGCAGTTCCGTGAAAGCGTGGTCGAGTGGTTGATGACCAACCACCCGCACGATTGCCCGGTCTGTGAAGAAGGCGGTAACTGTCACCTGCAGGATATGACGGTAATGACCGGCCACAGCTTCCGCCGCTACCGCTTCACCAAGCGCACCCACAACAACCAGGAGCTGGGGCCGTTTATCTCGCATGAGATGAACCGCTGCATCGCCTGCTACCGCTGCGTGCGTTACTACAAAGACTATGCGGACGGCACCGACTTCGGCGTGTACGGCGCGCACGACAACGTCTACTTCGGTCGCCCGGAAAGCGGCACGCTGGAAAGCGAGTTCTCCGGCAACCTGGTGGAAGTGTGCCCGACCGGCGTATTCACCGACAAAACGCACTCCGAACGCTACAACCGTAAATGGGACATGCAGTTCGCGCCGAGCATTTGCCAGCAGTGCAGCATCGGCTGTAACACCAGCCCGGGCGAACGCTATGGCGAGCTGCGCCGTATCGAAAACCGTTACAACGGCAGCGTGAACCACTACTTCCTGTGCGACCGCGGCCGTTTCGGTTACGGCTACGTCAACCAGAAAGATCGTCCGCGTCAACCGCAGCAGCTGCGCGGCGATGACTGGATCACCCTGAACGCCGAGCAGGCGATGCAGGGCGCGGCGGACATCCTGCGTCAGGCGAAGAAAACCATCGGCATCGGCTCCCCGCGCGCCAGCCTGGAAAGCAACTTCGCGCTGCGCGAGCTGGTCGGCGCCGAGAACTACTACACCGGTATCGCTCAGGCGGAGCAATCACGCCTGGCGCTGATGCTGAACGTGCTGAAAAACGGCGGCGTCCATACGCCGGCGCTGCGTGAGATCGAAGATTACGACGCGGTGCTGGTGCTGGGCGAAGACCTGACGCAAACCGGTGCGCGTATCGCGCTGTCCGTGCGCCAGGCCGTCAAGGGGAAAGCCCGCGCGATGGCGGCGGCGCAACGCGTGGCCGACTGGCAGATCGCGGCGGTGCAGAACATCGGTCAGCACGCCAAGTACCCGCTGTTCACCACCAACGTCGACAACACCCGTCTGGACGACATCGCCGCCTGGAATTACCGCGCGCCGGTGGACGAACAGGCGCGCTTCGGCTTCGCCATCGCTCACGCGCTGGACAGCGCGGCGCCGGCGGTGAACGATCTGGCTGAAGGCCTGAACAAGAAAGTCGATATCATCGTGCAGGCGCTGACCGGCGCACGCAAACCGCTGATCGTGACCGGCAGCAACGCTGGCAGCGAAGCCATCATCGAAGCGGCGGCCAACATCGCCAAAGCGTTGAAGGGCCGCGGTTCCGATGTCGGCATCACCTTCGTGGCGGGCGCAGCCAACAGCATGGGCCTGGCGATGATCGGCGGCGGTTCGCTCGATCAGGCGCTGGAACAGCTGGCGAGCGGCGCAGCAGACACCGCCATCGTGATGGAAAACGATCTCTATCGTCATGCGCCGGCGGCGCAGGTGGATGCGGCGTTGGCCAAGGTCAACAACCTGATCGTCGCCGACCACCAGCGCACTGCGATCATGGACAAAGCCAACCTGATCCTCTCCTCGGCCAGCTTCGCCGAGAGCGACGGTACGCTGATCAACCAGGAAGGCCGCGCGCAGCGCTTCTTCCAGGTATACGATCCGGCTTACTACGACGACGCCAAGAAGAATCAGTTCACCGTGATGCTGGAAAGCTGGCGCTGGATGCACTCGCTGCACTCCACCTACACCAGCCGCCACGTGGACTGGACCCAGCTCGATGACGTGATCGCCGCTTGCGTTGCCGCGTTGCCGCAGCTGCAGGGCATCGTCGACGCTGCGCCGGACGCGACTTTCCGCATTCGCGGTCAGAAGCTGGCGCGTTCGCCGCACCGCTCCAGCGGCCGTACCGCCATGCGCGCTAACATCAGTGTGCACGAGCCGCGTCAGCCGCAGGATAAAGACACCATGTTCGCCTTCTCGATGGAAGGGAACAACAGCCCGCTGGCCGATCGTCAGCAGATCCCGTTCGCCTGGGCGCCAGGCTGGAACTCACCGCAGGCATGGAACAAGTTCCAGGCCGAAGTGGGCGGCAAACTGCGCCACGGCGATCCGGGCGTGCGTCTGATCGAAGCGGGGGAGGGCAGCCTCGGTTACTTCGATCGCGTGCCTGCCGCGTTCAATCCGGTCGACGGTTGGCGTGTCGCGCCTTACTACCACCTGTTCGGCAGCGACGAAATGTCGCAGCGCTCTCACGTGATCCAGCAGCGCATGCCGGAAGCCTACGTGATGGTCAACCCGGCCGACGCGGCGACGCTTGGCGTCAACGCGGGCAGCCTGGTGGAGTTCAGCTGTGCGGGCCAGACCCTGCGTCTGCCGGTGCGTCTGAGTGAAACCCTGACCCAGGGCCAGGTTGGTTTGCCGCTCGGCTTGCCAGGGATCCCGCCGATCTTGGTGGGTGCTAAGGTAGACAATCTGCGGGAGGCAGCACGATGAGCTGGTTTACCCCTGAGGTGATCGACATTCTGATCGCCATTCTTAAAGCGGTCGTGATCCTGTTGGTGGTCGTGGCGTGCGGGGCATTCATGAGCTTCGGCGAACGCCGTCTGCTCGGCCTGTTCCAGAACCGCTACGGACCGAACCGCGTAGGCTGGGGCGGCTCGCTGCAGCTGGTCGCCGACATGATCAAAATGTTCTTCAAGGAAGACTGGGTACCGAGATTCTCCGACCGGGTGATCTTCACCCTGGCGCCGATGATCGCCTTTACTTCCCTGTTGCTGGCATTTGCCATCGTTCCGGTCAGCCCGACCTGGGCGGTGTCCGATCTCAACATCGGTATTCTGTTCTTCCTGATGATGGCCGGCCTGGCGGTGTACGCCGTGCTGTTCGCCGGATGGTCGAGCAACAACAAATACTCGCTGTTGGGCGCGATGCGCGCCTCCGCGCAAACCCTGAGCTACGAAGTGTTCATCGGCCTGTCGCTGATGGGCGTGGTGATGCAGGCGGATTCGTTCAACATGCAGGCCATCGTTGAATCCCAGGCGCACGTCTGGAACGTCATTCCGCAGTTCTTCGGCTTCGTGACCTTCGCGATCGCCGGCGTGGCGGTGTGCCACCGTCACCCGTTTGACCAGCCGGAAGCCGAGCAGGAACTGGCCGACGGTTACCACATCGAATATTCCGGCATGAAGTTCGGTCTGTTCTTCGTGGGGGAATACATCGGTATCGTCACCGTGTCCGCCCTGATTGTGACGTTGTTCTTCGGCGGCTGGCAGGGTCCGTTCCTGCCGCCATTCATCTGGTTCGCGTTGAAAACGGCCTTCTTCATGATGATGTTCATCCTGATCCGTGCCGCGCTGCCGCGTCCGCGTTATGACCAGGTGATGTCCTTCGGCTGGAAAGTGTGCCTGCCGCTGACGCTGCTGAACCTGCTGGCAACCGCCGCGGTCATTTTGTACAACGCTCAATAAGGGGTGAATAAACCATGACATTGAAAGAGTTAGTGGTTGGTTTCGGCACCCAGGTGCGCAGCATTTGGATGATTGGCATGCATGCCTTCGCCAAGCGCGAAACCCAGATGTATCCGGAAGAACCGGTTTACCTGCCGCCGCGCTACCGTGGCCGCATCGTGCTGACGCGCGATCCGGACGGCGAAGAGCGCTGCGTCGCCTGTAACCTGTGTGCGGTTGCCTGCCCGGTCGGCTGTATCTCGCTGCAAAAAGCAGAACAGAAAGACGGCCGTTGGTATCCGGAGTTCTTCCGCATCAATTTCTCGCGCTGCATTTTCTGTGGCCTGTGCGAAGAGGCTTGCCCGACTACCGCTATCCAGCTGACGCCGGATTTCGAACTGGGTGAGTACAAGCGTCAGGATCTGGTGTACGAAAAAGAAGATCTGTTGATCTCGGGGCCGGGTAAATATCCGGAATATAACTTCTACCGGATGGCCGGTATGGCGATTGACGGCAAAGCCAAAGGCGAAGCCGAAAACGAAGCCAAACCGATCGACGTCAAAGGTCTGTTGCCCTAAGGAGCCAGCAAGCATGGAAATTGCATTTTACCTGGCAGGTTTGATTGCGGTGGCCGCGACGATTCGCGTGATCACCCATACCAACCCTGTACATGCGCTGCTGTATCTGATCGTCTCGTTATTGGCGATCTCGGCAGTCTTCTTCTCGCTCGGCGCCTACTTTGCCGCCGCGTTGGAAATCATCGTCTATGCGGGCGCCATCATGGTGCTGTTCGTGTTCGTGGTGATGATGCTGAACCTCGGCAACGTGCAGCAGCAAGAGCGCGACTGGATGAAGCCGACGGTGTGGATCGGGCCTGGCCTGTTGTCGCTGGCGCTGCTGGTGGTATTGATCGTCGCTATTCGCAGCGTATCCGACCAGGGTATCAGCGGCGAGATGGTCGACGCGAAGGCGGTGGGCATCAGCCTGTTCGGGCCTTACGTATTGGCGGTTGAGCTGGCCTCAATGCTGCTGTTGGCGGGTCTGGTTGTCGCCTTCCATATCGGCCGCGAGCACAAGCCTGGCGAGGTGCTGAGCAACGCGCCGGCGAGTGGCGAAATGGCGAGAAGAAAATCGGAGGAGCAAGCATGATCCCTCTTCAACACGGCCTGATCCTGGCGGCTATCCTGTTTGTGCTCGGGCTGACCGGGCTGCTGGTGCGCCGCAACCTGCTGTTTATGCTGATCAGCCTGGAAGTGATGATCAACGCTGCGGCGTTGGCGTTTATCGTGGCGGGAAGCTACTGGGGCCAGGCGGACGGTCAGGTGATGTACATCCTGGCGATCAGCCTGGCGGCAGCCGAGGCCAGTATCGGCCTGGCGCTGCTGCTGCAGCTCTACCGTCGTCGTCATACCCTGAATATTGATACTGTCAGTGAGATGCGCGGATGAACCTATTATATTTAACAATTCTGCTACCGCTGATCGGGTTCCTGCTGCTGGCATTTTCCCGCGGTCGTTGGTCTGAGAACACGGCGGCTACCGTCGGCGTGGGCTCTATCGGCCTGGCTGCGCTGGTCACGGTGTATGTGGCGATGGATTTCTTCGCCCAGAAAGCCGCCGGCGTGCAGCTGTTCGAGCAAAGCCTGTGGACCTGGATGGCCGTCGGCAACTTCAATATCGGCGTGACCCTGGTGCTGGACGGCCTGTCGCTGACCATGCTGTCGGTGGTCACCGGCGTCGGCTTCTTCATCCACATGTTCGCCTCCTGGTACATGCGCGGTGAAGAGGGCTACTCGCGCTTCTTCGCTTACACCAACCTGTTTATCGCCAGCATGGTGGTCTTGGTGCTGGCGGACAACCTGCTGCTGATGTATCTGGGTTGGGAAGGCGTGGGCCTGTGCAGCTACCTGTTGATCGGTTTCTACTACAAAGATCCGGCCAACGGCGCGGCGGCGATGAAAGCCTTCATCGTGACCCGCGTGGGCGACGTGTTCCTGGCGTTCGCGCTGTTCATCCTCTACAACGAGCTGGGCACGCTGAATATCCGCGAGCTGATGATCCTGGCACCGCAGAAACTGGCGGTGGGCGATACGGCCATCACTTGGGCGACCCTGATGCTGCTGGGCGGCGCGGTCGGTAAATCGGCGCAGCTGCCGTTGCAAACCTGGTTGGCGGACGCGATGGCGGGCCCAACCCCGGTTTCCGCACTGATCCACGCGGCGACCATGGTGACCGCGGGCGTCTATCTGATCGCCCGTACGCACGGCCTGTTCCTGATGGCGCCAGAAGTGCTGCACCTGGTGGGCATCGTCGGTGCGGTCACTCTGCTGCTGGCCGGCTTCGCCGCACTGGTGCAGACCGACATCAAGCGCGTGCTCGCTTACTCCACCATGAGCCAGATCGGTTACATGTTCCTGGCGCTGGGCGTGCAGGCATGGGACGCGGCGATCTTCCACCTGATGACCCACGCGTTCTTCAAGGCGCTGCTGTTCCTGTCGTCCGGTTCGGTGATTCTGGCTTGCCACCACGAGCAAAACATCTTCAAGATGGGCGGCCTGCGCAAGAGCATCCCGCTGGTGTACGTCTGCTTCCTGGTGGGTGGCGCGGCGCTGTCTGCGTTGCCGCTGGTCACGGCCGGCTTCTTCAGTAAGGACGAGATCCTGGCGGGCGCGATGGCCAACGGCCACATCAACCTGATGGTGGCCGGCCTGGTCGGCGCGTTCATGACCTCGCTGTACACCTTCCGTATGATTTTCATCGTGTTCCATGGCGAAGAGAAAATCAAAGCGCATGCCGGTAAAGGCATCACTCACCACCTGCCGCTGCTGGTTCTGCTGGTGCTGTCCACCTTCGTCGGCGCGATGATCGTGCCGCCGTTGCAGGGCGTGCTGCCGGATACGACCGAGCTGGCGCACGGCAGCGTGCTGACGCTTGAAATCACCTCCGGCGTGGTGGCTATCGTCGGCATTCTGCTGGCGGCCGCGCTGTGGCTGGGCAAACGCAGCCTGGTCAACAGCATCGCCAACAGCGCGCCGGGGCGTTTCTTCTCGACCTGGTGGTTCCATGCCTGGGGCTTCGACTGGCTGTATGACAAAGTGTTCGTCAAGCCGTACCTGGGCATTGCGAAGCTGCTGCAGCGCGATCCGCTGAACTCGCTGATGAACCTGCCGGCCGTCTTCTCCCGCTGGGGGAACCGCGGTCTGACGGTGAGCGAGAACGGTCAGGTGCGTTGGTATATAGCGTCTATGGGTGTGGGTGCAGTGGTCGTATTGGCTCTGTTGATTTTGGTTTAATTGAATAATTTAAACAGACGCATTTTTCGGGCGTAGCGCCGGGCAGGCGCTACGTACAAAGTTTGAAATTATTCGTATAAGGGACACAAAACGCCATGCTATTACCTTGGCTAATTCTTATCCCCTTTATCGGCGGTCTGCTGTGCTGGCAGCTTGAGCGCTTCGGTACTAAGGTGCCGCGCTGGATAGCGCTGATCGCAATGGGGCTGACGTTGGCGCTCTCTCTGCAGCTGTGGATGCAGGGCGGCTATACCTTGACCACGCCGAAAGGCATTCCGCAGTGGCAGAGCGAATTCCTGCTGCCGTGGATCCCGCGCTTCGGCATCTCCATCCACCTGGCGCTGGACGGCCTGTCGCTGCTGATGGTGGTGTTGACCGGTCTGCTGGGCGTGCTGGCGATCCTCTGTTCCTGGCGTGAATTCCAGAAGTATCAGGGCTTCTTCCACCTCAACCTGCTGTGGATCCTGGGCGGCGTTATCGGCGTGTTCCTCGCCATCGACATGTTCCTGTTCTTCTTCTTCTGGGAAATGATGTTGGTGCCGATGTACTTCCTGATCGCGCTGTGGGGCCACAAGGCGTCGGACGGTAAAACCCGTATCACCGCGGCGACCAAGTTCTTCATCTACACCCAGGCCAGCGGTCTGGTGATGCTGATTGCGATCCTGGGCCTGGTGTTCGTGCACTACAACGCGACCGGCGTGTGGACCTTCGATTACGAAGACCTGCTGCAAACGCCGATGTCCCACAACGTGCAATATCTGTTGATGCTGGGCTTCTTCATCGCCTTCGCGGTGAAAATGCCGGTGGTGCCGCTGCACGGCTGGTTGCCGGACGCGCACAGCCAGGCACCGACCGCAGGTTCCGTCGACCTGGCGGGCATCTTGCTTAAAACGGCGGCCTATGGCCTGCTGCGTTTCAGCCTGCCGCTGTTCCCTGAGGCTTCGCACGAGTTTGCGCCAATCGCCATGTGGCTGGGCGTGATCGGTATCTTCTACGGCGCCTGGATGGCGTTCGCGCAGACCGACATCAAACGTCTTATCGCCTACACCTCGGTTTCGCACATGGGCTTCGTGCTGATCGCCATATACACCGGCAGCCAGCTGGCTTACCAGGGCGCGGTGATCCAGATGATCGCGCACGGTCTGTCCGCCGCCGGTATGTTTATCATCTGCGGCCAGCTGTATGAGCGTCTGCATACCCGCGACATGCGTCAGATGGGCGGCCTGTGGGGGCGGATCAAGTTCATCCCTGCGCTGTCGCTGTTCTTCGCCGTGGCTACGCTGGGGATGCCGGGTACCGGTAACTTCGTCGGCGAATTCATGATTCTGTTCGGCAGCTACCAGGTGGTGCCGGTGATCACCGTGATTTCTACCTTCGGTCTGGTGTTCGCTTCGGTTTACTCGCTGATCATGATGCAGCGCGCTTATTACGGTGCGCCTAAATCCGACCAGCCGCTGCAGGGCATGACCGCGCGCGAGCTGTTCATCATTCTGCTGCTGGTGGTGTTGCTGGTTCTGCTGGGGGTTTACCCGCAGCCGATTCTGGATACTTCCAACGCGGCGATGAGCAACGTGCAACACTGGTTTGGTTCGTCAGTTTCAGCAATTTCAACAACAAGGCCGTAATTCGCCATGACAATAACTCCTCAACAACTGATCGCACTGCTGCCGCTGTTGATCGTCGGATTGACGGTGGTGGTTGTGATGCTAGGCATTGCGTGGCGACGCGACCACTTTATCAACGCCACCCTGACCGTGATCGGTCTCAACCTGGCGCTGCTTTCGCTGTACTTTGTCGGCCAGGCAGGCCCAATGGACGTCACCCCGCTGCTGCGGGTTGACGGTTACTCGATGTTCTACACCGGGCTGGTGCTGCTGGCGAGTCTGGCGACCTGCACCTTCGCGTATCCGTGGCTGGTCGGCTATCCGGATAACCGCGAAGAGTTCTACCTGCTGGTGCTGATCGCCGCCATGGGGGGCATCCTGCTGGCGAGCGCCAACCATCTGGCTTCGCTGTTCATCGGTATCGAGCTGATCTCGCTGCCGCTGTTCGGCCTGGTGGGCTACGCCTACCGCCAGAAGCGCCCGCTGGAAGCCGCCATCAAGTACATGTTGCTGTCCGCCGCCGCGTCGTCGTTCCTGCTGTTCGGCATGGCGCTGCTGTATGCCGAGTCCGGCGATCTGTCGCTGGCCGGCCTCGGCAAGAGCCTGCAGGAAAACATGATGCACCAGCCGCTGATCCTGGCCGGTATGGGCATGATGATCGTCGGTCTGGGCTTCAAGCTGTCGCTGGTGCCGTTCCAACTGTGGACGCCGGACGTGTATCAGGGCGCGCCTGCGCCGGTCTCGACCTTCCTGGCGACCGCCAGCAAGATCGCGATCTTCGCGGTCGTGATGCGTCTGTTCCTGTATGCCCCGGCCGCCGACAACGAGGCGCTGCGCATGGTGCTGTCGATCATCGCGTTCTGCTCTATCTTGTTCGGTAACCTGATGGCCATCAGCCAGACCAACATCAAGCGTCTGCTGGGCTACTCGTCGATCGCTCACCTGGGCTACCTGCTGGTGGCGCTGATTGCGGTGCAAACCCATCAGCTGTCGCTGGAAACCGCCGGCGTTTACCTGGCCGGTTACCTGTTCAGCAGCCTGGGCGCCTTTGGCGTGGTCAGCCTGATGTCCAGCCCGTACCGCGGCCCGGATGCGGATTCGCTGTTCTCTTACCGTGGTCTGTTCTGGCACAAGCCAATCTTGTCCGCGGTGATGACGGTGATGATGCTGTCGCTGGCCGGTATCCCGATGACGCTGGGCTTTATCGGTAAGTTCTTCGTGATCGCGATGGGCGTCAGCGCACACCTGTGGTGGCTGACCGGCGCAGTCGTGGTAGGCAGCGCCATCGGCCTGTACTACTACCTGCGCGTGACCGTCAGCCTGTTCCTCAGCGCGCCGGAATCGCTGCAGCGCGATACCCCGAACAACTGGGCGTTGACCGCCGGTGGCGTCGTGGTGCTGATCTCAGCCGCGCTGGTGCTGCTGTTGGGCGTCTATCCGCAGCCGCTGATTTCGCTGGTGCAGATGGCTCAGCCGACGTTCTGATAACGCTTCAGACGGTAAAAAGGTCGCTTCGGCGACCTTTTTTTATGGGGAAACGGCACTCAGCCGTAATGGGCGCTAAACGAGGTTTCCAGCGCCTGCACCACCGCGCGCACGCGGGCGGCGCGTTGCAAATCGGGATGCAGCACCAGCCAGATATCCACCCAGTCTTTGTTCTCCGGGAGCAGGCGCATCAGCTCCGGGTCTTTGTCCGCCAAAAACGCGGAGAGCAGGCCGATGCCCAGCCCGCTGCGGGTGGCGGAGCGCAGCAGCAGCTGCGAATTGCATTGCAGCACGACGTTGGGCTCGTGCAGAGCCTCGCCGCAGAAATTGTTCCAGTGGCGCGGCACCAGCTCGCGCGGGAACATCAGCAGATCGTGGCCGCGCAGCTGCTCGCCCCTGACCGGCATGCCGCGCCGCGCCAGGTAGTGCTGAGAGGCGTACAGACCCATTTCGATGGTGGCTAAGCGTTTGATGATCAGCTCATCGTCATCGGGACGGGCGCCGCGGATCGCCAGATCTGCGCCGTGGTAAGAAATATCGGCGATGTTGACCGCCGTCAGCAGCGTGACGGTGATGGCGGGGTAGCGTTCCCGCAGATCTTGCAGCGCCGGCATCACGAAGGCTTCGGCCAGGGTGTCGGTGGTGGCGATGCGCACGTTGCCGTTCAGGCTTTCGTCACCGCTGGCGGCTTTACGGTTGATCGCCTGCACCGCATTTTCCATCTTCATCACGTCCGCCAGCATTTCCTCCCCCAGCGGGCTGAGGGCGAAGGATTTCGGCGTGCGGATAAACAGCTTGGAGCCGAGCGCATCTTCGAAAGCGGACAGCCGTCGACCGACGGTCGCCTGATCGACATGCAGCTGGCTGGCGGCTTTGCGTAGCGTGCCACAGCGTGCGACGGCCAAAAAGAAGCGCGCGTCGTCCCAATTCATCATGCCATTTCCTCTCTGCAGATTTGTCGGCACCGTGGGGCACGGGCCAAGCCAGGCGAACAATAACGGTTTCTATCATAAAGCGTTGTTCCGTCCGGGGGGAGACAAAGACGGTTAACGGCCTGCACATCGGCGGTTATTTCTCCGGTGATGCAAGAATGCATCAGGGTGATTCATTCTTGACGATACTTCGCCCGTCGCCGTAACGCTATGATAAGCGCCGTTCCCGGCTCGTCGGGTGAGGAAAAACGTCGATGGCAGGCCGCCACCTGCCGACTTTGGGAGTTAAAGCATGTCAGAAAATACCGCCATCCAGGACACGGTGCCGAAAAACGCGCAGGCATCGCGCATGGGTATTCTATTGTTCCTGGCATTGGCACTGATGTCGGCATTGCTGAACAGCAGTGCGCCGACGCCGCTGTATCCGCTGTATCAGCAGCAGCTTGCGCTGAGCTCCGTCAGCCTGACCGTCGTTTACGGCGCTTACGCCGCCGGCGTGCTGATCGCTTTGTTCGGCGTCGGCAATCTGTCCGGCAAAGTGAAGGATTTGCGCAGCATGATCGTGCCGGCATTGCTGGTGGTGTTGAGCGGTGCGCTGCTGTTCGCGCGGGCTGATACCTTTGCCATGATGCTCATGGCGCGACTGTTAGCCGGGGTGGGCACCGGGGCATTGACCGGTGCGGCAAACATCGCGTTGGTGCGTTTTGGGCCACGAGACGGCGGTAAAAACGCCGCGCTGATCGCCACGTTGTCCTTTACCACAGGATTGGCGCTGGGCCCGATCTTCAGCGGCATCGCTTTGCAGACCGGTTTTCATCCCACGACGCTGCCGTTCGTTTTCATCATGGTCATTGCCGCCGTGGCTGCGTTGGGCGTGATGTTCTCGTGGCCGCGTGGCGTGGTTACGGCGCCGACCCATGCTACGCCGGCTGCGACAGAAAAAAGCTCGCTGCTCGATGGCCTGCGCGCCACCGGCGGTAAATTCTATGTCTGTGCCGGGGCGCTGTTTATCTGTTGGGCCCTGGCCGCCAGCATTTTGGCTATCGGCCCCAGCGTGGCGGAAACGCTGTTAGGCCTGCACGCTCGAGGCGTCTTTGGCTATGCGATTGCGGTTTATCTGTTGATCGCCGGTATCAGCCAGATCCTGAGCCGCCGCCTTAACGCCCGCCATTCGCTGTTGTTCGGTTGCCTGGCGCAGGTGCTGGCGGCGGTGGTATTCGCCGTGGCGATCCAGTGGCATTCACTGTGGCTGGCGGCTGCGGGGCTGGTGGTGGCCGGCTATGCTTACGGCGCCATTTTCGTTGGCAGCGCGACCCTGGTAAACCTGATTTCGCCGCCGGCCAGCCATGCACGTTTGCTTTCGCTGTTTTACGTTATCGCTTATATCGCCAACTGGGTGCCTATCTTGCTGGGGATCGTGGTCGACCGTGTCGATCTACAGCAGGCAACCCATCTGCTGTTCCTTAGCAGCACCACGGTATGCCTGTTGTTGGCATGGATGACGGTACGTGCTGGGTTCCCACGTTAATATTTTTGTGATTGAAGTCTCTTTTATTTAATTAATTATTCTTTAATTGCATTTATATTGTGATTTTAATCACATGAAATGACCGGCTTTCGGGTAAACTGCGCGCTTTCGTTTTGCCGCGGGTCACTTTATGAACGTTCTTTTCGCCATTGCCGTTACTACCGGGATCCTCTCCGGCGTGTGGGGCTGGGTTGCCGTCAGCCTAGGGCTGATCGGTTGGGCCGGTTTTCTCGGCTGCACGGCGTATTTCGCCTGCCCGCAGGGTGGGTTGAAAGGGCTGGTGATCGGCGCGTTGACCTGCTGCAGCGGCGTCTTCTGGGCAATGGCGATCATCCACGGCAGCGAACTGGCGCCGCAGTGGAATCTCTTGGGGTATCTGCTGACCGGCGTCGTGGCATTCCTGATGTGCATTCAGGCTAAACAGCAGTGGCTGGGGTTCGTGCCCGGCACCTTTATCGGCGCCTGCGCGACCTTCGCCGGCGGCGGTGATTGGCCGCTGGTGACGCTTTCCCTGCTGGTGGGCCTGCTGTTCGGCTATGCGATGAAAAACAGCGGTTTGTGGTGGGCGGCGCGCAGCGAAAAAGCCCGCGCTACGCCGCCGATGGGCTCGAATGCCGGCTCAAACGGTGCCGCCGAGTGAGAGGCGGTAATACAGATCGTGGCGCTCGGCGCAAGGTTCGCCCGCGATCCGCAACAGCAGCATTTCGGCGGCGGTTTTCCCCATGTCAAAGCGCGGCGTGATCACGCTGGCGATGCTCGGCGTGGTCGCCTGGCCAATATCCAGGCCGTGAAATCCCGATAACGCAACCTCTTGCGGCACGCGCACGCCGAGACGCAGACAGGCCTGCAACACGCCCACTGCCAGATCGTCGTTGGTGCACAGGATACCGTCGAGCTGCGGGTAGCGTTCGCGCGCCATCGCCAGCATGTCGGCGCCGATCGAAACCGAAGAGACCCGATGCGGCGCGATCTGACGCGGCGTTTGCCCCTGAGCCGCCATGGCGCGGCAGTACCCCCGATAGCGTTTATTGTCGCGGGCGTCCGACATGGCGCCAAAGTAAACGATATGCCGTTTGCCGCTGGCGAGCAGCGCTTCGGTCATGTCATACCCCGCCTGTTCATTATCGAACCCCACCGCAATCCGCCCCGGCGGCGCGTCGAGATCCATCACCTGCGCGAGGGGGATTTTGGCGGCGCCGAGGTAGGTCTCTGCGCGCAAGGTATGCGCAGAATCGGTGAGGATCAGCCCGGCGATCGGGTAGCTCAACAGCTGCGCGATCTGCTCTTCTTCCCGTTGCGGGCTGTAATCGTAGTTCATCACCAGCGTTTGGTAACCCCGTGCTTGGGTAACGGATTCGATGCCGGCCAGCAGATCGGCGAAGATCTGGTTGTTGAAGGAGGGGACCAGCACGCCGAGACGCGGTTTTCTGCCGGCCTGTGCGGCATCGGCGCCGGTGACGTTCAGCTCCCGCATGACCTGCGCAATGCGTTCGGCGGTGTCGGCCGCCACTTTTTCCGGCGTGCGCAGGAAGCGGCTGACGGTCATTTTGGTCACGCCGGCCAATTGTGCGATGTCCTGTAGCGTAACGCGGGGGTGTTTCATTCGGTGGCCTTCACGGGCGGCGCGGCAAGGGCGGATAGCGGTATGTTAACAAATCGATTTGGCGATAACAATGAATGCACCTCTATTGAAAATAGCCATTTTTCAATCGGATAGCTGATTTTTACCCGCGTGCTGCCTGCGTGAGATCACGTTAAGGGTAACAGGGTTTCGTAACATGATTTTCAGTGATTTCCATCACGTTTTTACCGGTAACAATCGGCTGAGATAGAGGCCTGTCCGATTGGAGGCCTGATGGCCGGGAATCACCATGAACAATCTGTTTTCACTGGATAACAAAATCGTCTTGATCACCGGCGCCTCGCGCGGCATCGGTTTTCTGCTGGCGCGCGGCCTGGCGCAGCAAGGCGCACATATTCTGGTCAACGCCACCACCGAAGAACATGCCCGGCACGCCGCCGAGCGCCTGCGCGAAGAGGGCCTGCGTGCCGATGCGGCGGCGTTCGACGTCACCGATTCCCAGGCGGTGCAGGCCGCCATCGACCGTATCGAAGCGGATATCGGCGCGATTGACGTTTTGATCAACAACGCCGGCATCCAGCGCCGCCACCCGTTCACCGAGTTTCCGGAGCAAGACTGGGACGACATCATCGCCGTCAACCAGAAGGCGGTCTTCATCGTGTCGCAAACCGTGGCGCGTTACATGGTGCCGCGCCGGCGCGGCAAGATAGTCAACATCGGCTCGATGCAAAGCGAGCTGGGGCGGGACACCATCACCCCTTATGCGGCGTCCAAGGGGGCGGTGAAAATGCTGACGCGCGGCATGTGCGTGGAGCTGGCACGCTACAACATTCAGGTCAACGGCATTGCCCCCGGCTATTTCAAAACCGAGATGACGCAGACGCTGGCCGACGATCCGGCCTTCACCGCCTGGCTGACCCAACGCACACCCGCCGCGCGCTGGGGCGATCCGCAGGAGCTGATCGGCGCGGCGGTGTTCCTGGCCGCCGACGCCTCCGCTTTCGTCAACGGGCAGCTGCTGTTTGTCGATGGCGGCATGTCGGCGGCGGTGTAACTTTTTTTCGTGGAGTCTTGAGATGAAAATTCAAACTCAGTCCTGCGTGGTCAATGGCAAACGAGACGTGGCGGTGATCGCGCAAGAAGTGGATTACCGGGGGCAGGGAACGCTGGTGAAAATCAGCCGCGGCGGTATCTGCGGCTCGGATCTGCATTACTTTCAGGAAGGCAAGGTCGGCAATTTTCAGGTGCGTCAGCCGATGGTGCTGGGCCATGAGGTGATCGGCGAGGTGGTCGCCAGCGATTCACCGCGGCTGCCGGTCGGGCAGAAGGTGGCGCTCAATCCCAGCAAACCCTGCGGGCAGTGCAAATACTGTCTGGAGCAGCAAAGCAATCAATGCGTCGAGATGCGTTTTTTCGGCAGCGCGATGTATTTTCCGCACGTTGACGGCGCTTTTACCCAATACAAAGTGGTGGATAGCGCGCAGTGTGTCCCTTACGGCGCCGATCGCGACGACAGGGTGATGGTGTTCGCCGAACCGCTGGCGGTGGCGATCCACGCAGCGAAACAGCCCGGCGACGTGACGGGAAAAAAGGTCTTCGTGTCCGGCGTCGGCCCGATCGGCTGCCTGTTGGTGGCGGCGCTGAAAGCGCTGGGCGCCGCCGAGATTGTCTGTGCCGATCTCAGCCCGCGCTGCCTGGCGATCGCCAGGCAAATGGGGGCCGATCGGTGCCTGCATGCCGCGGACGACGATGTTAGCGATTATCAGCAGGGCAAGGGGTATTTCGACGTCGCCTTCGAAGTGGCGGGGCATCCGCAGTCGCTGCAGCGCTGTCTGGAGATCACCCGCGCCAAAGGCACCGTGGTGCAGGTGGGCATGGGTGGCAGCTTTCCCGATTTCCCGCTGATGTTGTTGATCGCCAAGGAGTTGAACCTGCTCGGATCCTTCCGCTTCGTGGCGGAGTTTGCGCTGGCGGTGGCGTGGCTGGCCGACGGCGTGGTCGATCCGCTGCCGTTGCTGTCGGCGGAGTTCGCCAGCGGGCAGCTGGCGCAGGCGCTGGAGTTTGCCGGCGATAAGCGCCAGGCCGCCAAGGTGCAATTGGTGTTTTAGGGTAAAAGTCCGATGGCCGCAGGCGGCGATCCTTGTCTATAGTGTAGGAACGCTTAATTTTTCAACCACGGAGATCTCACGATGGCAAGACATACGGATGCTGAGCAAACTACGCTGGATGACGATCTGAGAATGCTGACCGAGACGCTGGAAGAAGTGCTGCAATACACCGGCGATCGCGCGGATCAGGCTTACGTCGACATCAAGTCGCACGCCGAGCAGGCGCTGAGTGAGGTCAAGGCGCGCTGGGCGAACACCGGTGAATCCTACTACGCGCGCGCCAAAGAAGCGGTACATCGCACCGACGACTACGTGCGGGATAAACCCTGGCACAGCGTAGGTATCGGCGCCACCGTTGGGCTGGTGCTGGGGCTGCTGCTGGCCCGTAAATAATGACGGCATCGGGGCGGCGCAGGCCGCCTCGTGCTTTTCTGCAGACTGTGTTGTTCATCTCGCTGTTTCCCCGCTGGCTTTCCCTTATCCCGCCTATACTTCCCGCTAGCCGTCGTCGGAGCGCCACTATTTGCCTTGTTTTTGTATGGACGGATTGAGCCGGCGCCGCCGCAAGTGTAAAGTATTTGTGTCTTTATTGTTTATTTTTTGTTATAAATCAAATAATTATCTGGTGTAAACACCCAGGGATATACGGCGTTCTTGCGCTGGCGCAAAAGCCGTGAAAATAACACCTCATATAATACAGAGCGTAACTACAGGCGCGGCGTCCGTCGGCTGCGCCGGAGACGATCTCTGCTAACTGACTTGTGAGCGAACTATGTCGACAAGTGTTTTTAATCGCCGGTGGGCGGCTGTGCTGCTCGAGGCGCTGGCCCGCCATGGGGTGCGGCATGTTTGTATCGCTCCGGGATCGCGCTCCACGCCGCTGACGCTGGCCGCTGCGGCCAACCGATCGTTTATCTGTCATACCCATTTTGATGAGCGCGGGCTCGGCCATCTGGCGCTTGGGCTGGCGAAGGCGGCGCGTGAGCCGGTGGCGGTGATTGTCACGTCCGGCACCGCGGCGGCGAACCTTTATCCCGCGTTGATCGAAGCTGGCCTGACCGGTGAGCGGCTGGTGTTTCTCACCGCCGATCGGCCGCCGGAACTGATCGACTGCGGCGCCAATCAGGCGATCCGTCAAAGCGGCCTCTACAGCAGCCACCCGACGCTGGCGATCGATCTGCCGCGTCCTACGCCGGATATTCCGGCAGCGTGGCTGGCCTCCAGCGTCGACAGCGCGATGGCGCGCCTGCAGCACGGCGCTTTGCACATCAATTGCCCGTTCGCCGAGCCGCTGTACGGCGGCGACGAACGTCACTATGCCGATTGGTCCGCCGCGCTGGGCGACTGGTGGCAGAGCGATCGTCCGTGGCTGCAGGAAAGCGAGACGCATGCGGCGCCATTGCCGCAGCCGGACTGGTTCTTCTGGCGGCAGAAACGCGGCGTGGTGCTGGCCGGGCGCATGAGCGCGCAAGAGGGCGCTCAGGTGGCCGAATGGGCCGCAACGCTGGGCTGGCCGCTGATCGGCGACGTGCTGTCGCAGACCGGGCAACCGCTGCCCTGCGCCGATTTGTGGCTCGCTCACCCGCAGGCGCAGCGCGTACTGCAAGATGCGCAGTTGGTGGTGCAGTTCGGCGGCAGCCTGACCGGCAAACGCCTGCTGCAGTGGCAGGCGCAGTGCCGGCCGGAAGAGTATTGGGTCATCGACGAGCTGCCGGGGCGGCTCGATCCGGCCCAGCACCGGGGGCGGCGCCTGCGCGCCGGCGTGGCGCAGTGGTTGGCGCAGCACCCGGCACAGCCGCGCGCGCCGTGGGCCGCCGGGCTGGCCGCGCTGGCGGATAAGGCGCTGACGGCGGCATCCACGCATCTGCACGATAACTTTGGCGAAGCGCAGCTGGCGCATCGCCTGCCGGAACTGCTGCCGGAGAACGGCCAGCTGTTTCTCGGCAACAGCCTGGTGGTGCGACTGATTGACGCGTTAACGCCATTGCCCGTCGCCTACCCGGTATTCAGCAACCGCGGCGCCAGCGGCATCGACGGCCTGATCTCTACCGCCGCCGGCGTGCAGCGCGCAACCGCCAGGCCGACGTTGGCGGTGGTGGGCGATCTTTCCGCTCTGTATGACCTCAATGCGCTGGCGCTGCTGCGCCAGAGCTCGGCGCCAACGGTGTTGATCGTCGTCAACAACAACGGCGGCCAAATTTTCTCGCTGCTGCCGACGCCGGAAGAGGATCGTCAGCGCTTTTACTGCATGCCGCAGAACGTCGAGTTTAGCCACGCGGCGGCGATGTTCCAGCTGGGTTACGCGCGGCCGGAGAACTGGAGCCAGCTGCAACAGGCGGTTGAACAAGGCTGGCGGCGCAGCGGCGCCACGCTTATCGAACTGCAGGTGCCGCCGAGCGCGGGGGCCGAAAGCCTGCAATACCTGGTGCAACAGATGGCGGTGCAATGATGCTGGCGACGCGAATTTTGCAACAGGGCGAAGCGGGCCGCCCGTGGCTGGTGTGGCTGCATGGCCTGCTCGGCAACAACAATGAATGGCGGGTGATCGCCGCACGCTGCCCGGAATGGCCGTCGCTGGCCATCGATCTGCCCGGCCACGGCGATTCCGTGGCGGTGAGCTGCCACGGCTTCGACGACATCAGCGCGCAGATTGCCGCCACGCTGCAGCTGCGCAATATCGAACGCTATTGGCTGGTGGGCTACTCGCTCGGCGGGCGCATCGCCATGTATCACGCCTGCCACGGCCGCCATGCCGGCCTGCAGGGGGTGATCGTCGAGGGCGGCAACCCGGGGCTGGAGGACGAAGAGCAGCGCCGCCGGCGCTGCGAACAGGATGCGCTGTGGGCGGCGCGTTTTCGCAGTGAGCCGATCGCCGAGGTCCTGGCGGACTGGTATCAGCAGCCGGTGTTCAAAGAGCTTAGCCACGTGCACCGCCAGGCGCTGATCGCCGCGCGCTCGGTCAACAGCGGCCCGGCGATCGCCGACATGCTCGAAGCCACGTCGCTCGGGCGGCAGCCCTATCTGGCGCCGCAGCTGCGCCAACTGAGCGTGCCGCTGCAGGTGCTGTGCGGTGAGAACGACCCCAAATTTCAACGGCTGGCGCGCGACGCCGGGTTGCCGTTGCGCATCGTGCCGCAGGCCGGGCACAACGCGCATCTGGCCAATCCGCAGGATTTCGTCGCCGAGCTGCAGACCTTTCTCGTTAACCCTGGTTAAAGGAACCGAATATGCTTTATCCGAATGAAGAACAGCTGTATGCCGCCATCGCCTGGCAGGATTGCACCGGCGATTTCGAAGACATTCTGTATCACAAGTCCGCCGACGGCATCGCCAAAATCACCATTAACCGGCCGCAGGTGCGCAATGCGTTTCGCCCGCAAACGGTTAAAGAGATGATCGACGCGCTGGCCAACGCCCGTTACGACGACGGCATCGGCGTCATTATTCTGACCGGAGCCGGCGATAAGGCCTTCTGCTCCGGCGGCGATCAGAAAGTGCGCGGCGACTACGGTGGCTATCGCGACGACAGCGGCGTGCATCACCTCAACGTGCTGGACTTCCAGCGCCAGATCCGCACCTGCCCAAAACCGGTGGTGGCGATGGTGGCCGGTTATTCGATCGGCGGCGGCCACGTGCTGCACATGATGTGCGATCTGACCATCGCGGCGGATAACGCCATCTTCGGCCAGACCGGCCCGAAAGTGGGCTCGTTCGACGGCGGCTGGGGTGCGTCTTACATGGCGCGCATCGTCGGCCAGAAGAAGGCGCGCGAAATCTGGTTCCTGTGCCGCCAGTACGATGCCGCTGCCGCGTTGGACATGGGCCTGGTCAATACCGTGGTGCCGCTGGCCGATCTGGAAAAAGAGACGGTGCGCTGGTGCCGAGAAATGCTGCAGAACAGCCCGATGGCGCTGCGCTGCCTGAAGGCGGCGCTGAACGCCGACTGCGACGGCCAGGCCGGTTTGCAGGAGCTGGCCGGCAACGCCACCATGCTGTTCTACATGACCGACGAAGGGCAAGAAGGGCGCAACGCGTTCAACGAGAAGCGTCAGCCGGACTTCAGCAAATTCAAGCGTAACCCGTAATGAGCGGGGTAAACCGCAGTGCGGCGCTTTACCGTTACAGCCTGCCAATGGAGGCGGGCGTGGTGCTGCGCAATCAGCGGTTGAAAACGCGTGACGGATGGGTGGTGCAGCTGCGTCAGGGCGAGCGTGAAGGCTGGGGCGAGATCGCGCCGCTGCCGGAATTCAGCCAGGAAACGTTGGCGCAGGCCGAACAGGCCGCGTTGGACTGGCTGCAGGCCTGGTTGGCGGGCAACGAACCGGATGACAGCACGCTGCCCTCGGTGGCCTTTGGGCTCAGCTGCGCGCAGGCCGAGCTGGAGCAGCGTTTGCCGACGCAGGCGGATTTTCGCAAGGCGCCGCTGTGCACCGGCGATCCGGACGAGCTGTTCGAGATATTGAGCGCCTTGCCGGGCGAGAAAGTCGCGAAAGTGAAGGTGGGGCTGTATGAGGCGGTGCGCGACGGCATGATCGTCAACGTGCTGCTGGAGGCGCTGCCGGATCTGCGGCTGCGGCTGGATGCCAACCGCAGCTGGACCCGCGCCAAAGCCGACGGTTTCGCCAAATACGTCAACCCGGCGTGGCGCGATCGCATCGCCTTTTTGGAAGAGCCCTGCAAAACTCGTGATGAATCGCGCGATTTCGCCCGGGCGACCGGCATTGCCATCGCCTGGGATGAGAGCGTGCGTGAGGCGGACTTTGTGGTGCAGGCCGAGCCGGGCGTGGCAGCCATCGTGATCAAGCCGACGCTGGTCGGCAGCCTGGCGCGCTGCCAGGCGCTGGTGGCGCAGGCGCATGCGGCGGGGCTGACGGCGGTGATCAGTTCCAGCATCGAGTCCAGCCTGGGGTTAACCCAACTGGCGCGCATCGCCCGCTGGCTGGCGCCGGACACCGTGCCGGGGCTGGATACGCTGGGGCTGATGCAGGCGCAGGTGCTGCGGCCTTGGCCGGGCAGCGCATTGCCGCTGCTGGATATTTCGGCGCTGGAGTGCCTATGGCGCCGTTAAGCGATTGGCCGTGGCGACACTGGGCGCGCCTTCAGCCGCAGGCGACGGCCCTGTTGCTCGGCGAACAGCCGCTGAGTTGGCTGGCGTTGCAAGGCCAGGTGGATGAGCTGGCGGCGGATTTTCAGCACCAGGGCGTGGAGCCGGGCTGCGGCGTGGCGCTGTGCGGTAAAAACAGCTATCCGCTGCTGTTGGCCTATCTGGCGCTGCTGCAATGCGGCGCGCGTCTGTTGCCGCTCAATCCCGCCTTGCCGACGCCGCTGCTGACGCAGCTGTTACCCGAATTAGACATCACCTTTGCCTTCGGCCCGGATCCGTTGCCGGCGCTGCCGGAAGAGGTGATTCGATTGACGCCGCCCTCGACCGAGCCGCGCTGGCCGAACCTGCCGAGGTGGGATGTGCGGCGTCTGGCGACGCTGACGCTGACCTCGGGCTCCAGCGGCATGCCTAAAGCGGCCGCACACAGCTACGCCAACCATCTGGCCAGCGCCGACGGGGTGTTGCGGTTGATGGATTTTCAGCGCGAGGATTGCTGGCTGCTGTCACTGCCGCTGTTTCACGTCTCCGGCCAGGGCATCGTCTGGCGCTGGCTGGCGGCGGGTGCGCGGCTGGCAGTGCGCGAAATGCATCCGCTGGCCGAGGCATTAGTGGGCTGCACGCACGCCTCGCTGGTGCCGACACAGCTCTGGCGGCTGCTGGCGCAACCGCTGACGGGCACGACGCTGAAAGAGGTGCTGCTCGGCGGCGCAATGATCCCGGTGGCGCTGACCGAACGGGCGGAGGCGGCGGGGATCCGCTGCTGGTGCGGCTACGGCTTGACCGAACTGGCTTCCACGGTGTGCGCCAAGCGCGCCGATGCGCGGCCGGGCGTTGGCCTGCCGCTCGGCGGCCGCGAGATCAAACTGGTGGACGAAGAAGTCTGGATCCGCGCCGAGAGCCTGGCGCTCGGCTACTGGCGTCATGGGCATCTGCAGCCGCTGGCCGATGAACAGGGCTGGTTTGCGACCCGCGATCGCGGCGCGATGGCCGAGGGGGAACTGCGTATTCTCGGCCGGTTGGACAACCTGTTTTTCAGCGGCGGTGAAGGGGTGCAGCCGGAGGATATCGAACGCGTGCTGGCGGCGCATCCGCAGATCACGCAGGCGTTTGTGGTGCCGGTGGCGGACGCCGAGTTCGGCCAGCGGCCGGTGGCGGTGATCGACGGCGAACCGTCGCTGTCGCTGGCGGCGTTGCTCGCCTGGTCGCAGGATAAGCTGGCCAATTTCCAACGCCCGGCGGCGTTGCTCCCGTTGCCTGAGGAGCTGAAAAACGGCGGCATCAAGATTTCGCGCCGCCAGTTGCAGCAGTGGGTGGCGCAGCGTCTCTCTCAGGCATAAAAAAGCCGCCCGACAGGGCGGCTGAGCGGATGGCAGCAGGGGGTTATTTCAGCCCCAGCGCCTTGGCGACGCCGGCGCCGTAGTCCGGGTGCACCTGGGTGAATAGCTCGACCTGACGGCGCTGGATGTGTTCCGGCACCTGCGACAGTTCGCCGGCGATGCGGGTGAACATGCGCTGGTGCTCTTCGGCGCTCAGCAGGTTGAACAGCGCGCGCGGCTGGCTGTAGTAATCGTCGTCTTCACGATGATTCCAGTGGTCGGCCGCGCCCTCAATGCTCAGCGGTGGCTCGCTGAAGTCCGGCTGCTCCTGGAACAGGCCGAAGCTGTTCGGTTCGTAGGTGGCGCCGTTGCCGCTGTTGCCGTCCACGCGCATCGCGCCGTCGCGATGGTAGTTGTGGAACGGGCATTTGGCGCCGTTCACCGGGATCTGGTGGTGGTTGACGCCCAGGCGATAACGGTGCGCATCGCCATAGGAGAACAGACGGCCCTGCAGCATTTTATCCGGCGAGAAACTGATGCCCGGCACCACGTTGGCGGGGTTCATCGCCACCTGTTCAACTTCTGAGAAGTAGTTGTCGGGGTTGCGGTTCAGCTCGAAATAGCCAACGTCGATCAGCGGATAGTCGCCGTGCGGCCACACCTTGGTCAGATCGAACGGGTTATATGGCGTCTGCGAGGCTTCGTGTTCCGGCATGATCTGAATTTGCAGCTTCCAGCGCGGGAAGTCGCCGCGTTTGATCGCGTCGAACAGATCGCGCTGTGAGCTTTCGCGATCCTTGGCGATGATCGCTTCCGCTTCTTCATCCATCAGGTTTTCAATGCCTTGCTCGCAGCGGAAGTGGAATTTCACCCAGAAACGTTCGTTGGCGGCATTGATAAAGCTGAAGGTGTGGCTGCCGAAACCGTGCATGTGACGGTAGGATTTCGGAATGCCGCGATCGCTGAAGTCAATGGTCAGCTGGTGCAGCGATTCCGGCAGGTGGGAGAAGAAGTCCCACTTGTAGACGGGGTTGCGCAGGTTGGTATGCGGATCGCGTTTCACCACGTGGTTGAGATCGGGGAACTTCAGCGGATCGCGCAGATAGAACACCGGCGTATCGTTGCCCACCAAATCCCAGTTGCCTTCTTCGGTATAGAACTTCATGGCGAAGCCGCGAATGTCGCGCTCGGCGTCGGCGGCGCCGCGCTCACCGGCGACGGTGGAGAAGCGGATAAACATGTCGGTCTGTTTGCCGACCTCGGAGAAGATCTTGGCGCGCGTATAACGGGTGATGTCGTGGGTAACGGTAAAGGTGCCGTAGGCGCCGGATCCTTTGGCGTGCATGCGGCGCTCGGGGATAACCTCACGGTCGAAGTGGGCCAGTTTTTCCAGGAACCACACGTCCTGCAACAGCATCGGGCCGCGTTTGCCTGCGGTGATCACGTTATTGTTATCGACAACCGGGGCGCCGGCTGCGGTGGTCAGTCCTTTCTTGCTCATCACTTGCTCCTTATCGTAGTGCAGTTAAGTAAAGACTCGGGCGGTTTAAGCGTTCATCAGCATAGTCCTTTGGCGGGGCTTCTTCCCCTGACCTTGGTCAAAGCCATTACTAGTTGTAGCCCTATTGGCGAGCGGCGGCAAATAGGTCTCGGTTATCGTTGGCATCGCCTTGACGAATATAGAATCTTGTTTGCAAATATTTACATTTATTTGATTATTGAAGAATTTTTTCGCTTTTATCCCTTAAATACTCATTGCGCTTTGGTATAGACTCGTGACGTTATTATTATGCGTTGATTCGATCATTCGGTACGGATGACAAACCAGAGGGAAAGATGATGAAAAAGACTTGGGTCGCGTGCGCGGCAGGATTGCTGTTTGTGACCGGTGCGGCGAACGCCATCAGCGTGTCGGGCGAAGCCGGGCAGCACTACACCAACCTGGGCGTCGGCATGAGCACCGGCTCTTCAGGCCTGGGCCTGACCGGCAACTGGGCGCGCAGCGACCACGACGGCAACGTCGGCAGCCTGGGGCTGAACTTCGGCGTGCCGCTGGGGCCGTTGACGGCGACCGTGGGTGCCAAAGCGCTGTACCTCAGCCCGAAAGACGGGAAGAGCGGCGGGGCGGTGGCGCTGGGCGGCGGCCTGGAGTGGGAGATTAACCGTTACTTCAGCCTGCACGGCGAAGGGTACTTTGCGCCTGAATCCTTCACCAGCGGCGTGAAAGCCTATAACGAAGCCAGCGGCGGCCTGCGCTGGAAGTTCCGTCCGCTGAGCGTGGACGTGGGCTACCGTTACATGCAAATGGAAGGCAAAGACGGACGTCGTGACAATACGCTGGCCGATGGCCCTTATGTCGGTGTCGGCCTGAGCTTCTAAGGTCGGCTGACGGGCTGTGGCCCATCGCGTTTTCCGAATCCCTCGGTCATTGGCCGGGGGATTTTTATTTGTGCCATCAACGGGAAATCCATCCGGACTCTGAATGGCAAAAGATTAAATAATTTAAAGACTCGACGATCGGCATCGCCATATGGGGGCACATGCCGTAAAATTCGTAATATAAATACTTATATAACGATATGGACGTCATGACTTACCGAAATCCACTGGCGGCGCTGATGCCGCTGTTTGCCTCACTCTTTCCTTATACCGCTGCGGCGCAGGTCGATCGTGACGAGGTGTTGACCGTCACCGGCAGCGCGTTATCCCCCGCGACGGAAAGCGCATCCGGCGCCGGTTTTAAAACGCCGGAGATTGAACTTGGGCCGCTGGGCACCAGGGCGTGGATCGATACGCCTTATTCTTCTACCACCGTGACCCAACCGATGATCAAAAATCAGCAGGCGAAAAGCGTCGCCGAATTGCTGAAATATTCACCGAGCACGCAGATGCAGGCTCGCGGCGGCATGGACGTCGGGCGGCCTCAAAGCCGCGGCATGCAGGGCAGCGTAGTGGCGAACAGCCGCCTGGATGGGTTGAACATTGTCTCCACCACGGCCTTTCCCGTTGAAATGCTGGAACGGCTGGATGTGCTCAACAGCCTGACCGGCGCGTTGTATGGCCCTGCGAGCCCGGCCGGGCAGTTCAACTTTGTGGCTAAACGCCCGACGCCGCAACCGTTACGCGAGGTGACGCTCGGGTATCAGAGCCGCAGCGCCTTTAGCGGCCACGTCGATCTCGGCGGCCATCTCGACGACGACAATATGTTTGGCTATCGCATTAATGCCCTCAACGAAGAGGGTGAAGGCAGCGTTGACGACAGTACCTTGCGCCGTCGGCTGTTGGCCGTGGCGTTCGACTGGAATATCAAGCCGGGCACGCAGCTGCAGCTGGACGCCAGCCATTACGAATTCCTGCAAAAGGGCTACCCCGGCGGCTTCAGCTATGGGCCGAATGTTCCGTTGCCCCCCGCCTCTAATCCGCAAAATAAACACCTGGCGCTCGAGACGGCGGGCAACGATTTAACCACCGACACCCTCAGCACGCGCCTGGTTCATTACTTCAATGACGATTGGTCAGTCACGGGCGGCATAGGGTGGCAACAGGCGGATCGCGCCATGCGTTCGGTATCCAGCACTCTGCTCAACGGCAGCGGCGATATCAAACGGTCGATGAGCGACTCCAGCGCCTCGGGGCGATTTCGGGTGTTGAGCAACGCGCTGGCGCTGAACGGCCATGTCGATACCGGTTCGGTGGGGCATGAGTTGGCGCTCGCCACGACGGGCTACGTCTGGTCTATCTACAGCGGCAAGGGGGCCAGCCGGCGCTACGATTTGGGCATCGACAATATGTACCATCCGTCGGCGCTGCATGAGCCGGGCGACGGAAAAATCCCCAAGAACGGCGCACGCTATAAATCCAGCGAGAACAGCCAGCAGAGCGTGACGTTCGGCGATACGCTGACCTTCAATCCGCAGTGGTCGGCGATGCTCTATTTAAGCGAAAGCTGGTTGCAAACACGGAATTACAGCGCTGACGGCAAGAAAATCGAAGAAGACAATCAGCAGGGTTTGAGCCCGAATGCGGCGTTGATGTACAAAATCACCCCGACGCTGATGGCCTATGTCAGCTATGCCGACTCGCTGGAGCAAGGCGGTACGGCCCCGTTGGGGGAAGGCGTGAAGAACGAAGGGCAGACGCTCAAGCCCTATCGCAGTCGGCAATATGAGATTGGCCTGAAAGCCGACGTCGGGGAGATGAACCTCGGCGCCGCGCTGTTCCGCCTCAAGCGGCCGTTCGCTTATGTTGACGCCGAAGACCGGGTGTACAAGGAGCAAGGCGAACAGGTGAACAATGGCCTTGAGCTGACGGCCGCCGGGCGCGTGGGTGACGGGCTGAGCCTGTTTGGCGGCGTCACGCTGCTCGATCCGCAACTGAAAGAGACGGTTTCCGACAGCACGCGCGGCAAACGCGTGGTCGGTGTGCCGAAGGTGCAGGCCAATATGCTGGTGGAGTACAGCCTGCCGTCGATGCCGCAATGGGTCTATAGCGCCAACGTGCACTATACCGGCAAGCGAGCGGCGAACGACACCAACAGCGCCTGGGCTGACAGTTACACCACGCTGGACTTGGGGGCCCGCTACGTCACCCGCATTCATTCCGTGCCTGCGACCTGGCGGCTGGCGGTCAATAACGTCACTAACGAACATTACTGGGCCTCTATTTTCCCCTCGGGCACGGATGGTAATGGCGGTTCGTCGAGCGCCTTTCTCGGCAACGGCCGTGAAGTGCGCGCATCTGTCACGTTTGACTTCTGAGGGCGCTATGAGGATCGCATCGTTGTCTGCATGGGCACTGTTGGTTGGCGTGTTGTTGCACGGCGATTTGTGGGCTGCATCACCTGCGAGCGAAATGCGTATTGCCTCGCCGTGGCCCGCGCAAAACGCCATCATCGCGATGCTGGGTTATGGCGATAACATCGTCGGCACCTCGAATGTCGCGAAACAGATCCCGCTGTTTCGCCAAAGCCTGCCGCGCATTGACGCCGTTCCGGTGGTGAGTGTGAATAGTGGGCAAGCGTTGAATCCGGAACAAATCATCGCGCTTTGCACTCGGCTGCTGTTTGTGCCTGACAGCATGAAAGTGCCGCAATTGGATTTACTCGAACGGGCTGGGGTGCGCGTATTGGCGTTTAAAGCCAATTCGATGGCGGCTCTGCGCGCGCGAGTGTTAAAAACGGGGGCCGCGCTGGGGCCGGATGCACAGGAAAAAGCGTTGGCTTACGAGCGCTATTTTTCTCGTAATGTGGCGCGCGTCGCCGAGCGACTGAAGGATTTACCGCCAGGGCAGCGCATTCGCGTTTATCACAGCATGGGCAATCCGCTGACCACCTCAGGGCGACCGTCGCTTAACCAGGATTGGATGGATCTGGCCGGCGCCGCCAACGTGGCGGAAACGTGGTTTGGTCTGAAAAAAGAGGGGGCCGGCGAAGTGGCGTTGGAGCAGGTCGTGGCCGCCAATCCGCAGGTGATCGTGGCGATGAACAGGCGCGATGCCGAAGAGATACGCACGTCCGCGCAATGGCAGGGCATCGATGCCGTTTTGCGGCATCGGGTCGTGGTCAATCCCAAGGGGATGTTCTGGTGGTGTCGCGAGACCAGCGAAGAGGCGCTGCAGTTTTTATGGTTGGCGAAAACGCTGTACCCGGCACGTTTTGCCGACATTGACATGCGGGAAGAGACGAGAAGTTTTTATCGGGACTTTTTCGGTCTGTCGCTCACTGCGGCGCAGATTGACGCTATTCTTAATCCACCCGCTTGAACAGATTCGGGGGCCCAAACGGCCCCCGAATGCGTTACCCCACCGCCGGCAGCATGCCGCTGGCGATGCCCAGTTGAATCGCGATGACCGTCACCCCGCAGACAAACACCAACGCCAGCGCCGGCGTACCGCCCCAGACGCGATACTGCGCCTGATGTTTTTGGCGCGTTTTCCACACCAGCAGTGAAGGCAACAGCAGCGCCAGCACCGACAGGGCGATGGCGGCGAATCCCAACGCCAGCACGAAGCCGCGCGGGTAGAACAGCGCAAAGGCCAGCGGTGGCAGGAAGGTGATGGCACCGGTTTGCAGGCGGCCACGCACGTTGTCTTGCCGCTTGAACAGGTCGGCCAGAAAATCGAACAGCCCGAGCGCCACGCCGAGGAATGAGGTCGCCAGCGCCAGATCGGCGAACAGATGCACCGCCAGTTCAACGTGCGGCGAAGCCACCGCATCGCGCACCGCCTGCAACAGGCCGTTCAGCCCGGCCTGCTGCGCCAGAATGCCGACGAAGGTGTCGGAGCTGATGCTGCCCAGCGTCGCCAGCTGCCAGAAAATATAGGCGATCAGCGGGATCGCGCTGCCGATGATAAACACCCAACGCAGTTTGCGAATGTTGCCGCCCATGTAGTTGACGATGCTCGGCACGCTGCCGTGGAAGCCGAAGGAAGTGAAAATAACCGGAATGGCCGACAGCGCCAGGCCTTGCTCCAGCGGCAGCGTCATCAGATTGGTCTGGTGGATATTCGGCAACATCAGGCCGAGCATCACCACCAGAAACACCACTTTGGCGCTGAACAGGATGCGGTTGAACAAGTCGACCGAGTGGGTGCCGATGCAGACCACGCCGCCGGCCACCAGGGTGAACAGCAGCACGCCGAGCGACACCGGGAAGTCCTGCGACGTCCATTGGCTGATGCTGGTGGCGAGCAATTCGCCGGCGCCGCTGATATAGGCGGCGGTGAGGGCGTACATCAGGAACATCATGCTAAAACTGGTCAGCCACTGGCCGCCGCCGCCGAGATAACGTTTGGCGAGCGTGCCCAGACCGGTATCCGCTTGCTCATGCTGGTAAACCTCCACCAGCAGCAGCGCGGTGTAACACATCAACAGCCACAGCCCGATCAGTAAGGCCAGCGTGACGCCGAAGCCGACGCCGGCTGCTGCCAGCGGCATCGCCAGCATCCCGGCGCCAATGGTGGTGCCCGCCACGATAAAAACACTGCCAAGAGTGCGATTCTTCACGTTTTTTCTCTACCAGCCGAAAGATTTTGAAAATTATAGGTAACGATTTATGAGGATGGCAGGATAGTGGAAGCCCTAATTTGTGTCAAACCGGCGTTACGCATAGTGTACATAAATGTTTACATTGCGGCGGGCTGCATGGCGCATGAGGAACGGGCCCATGGCTGAAATTATCCGCAGGCGGCTAGTGAAAAGTTATTTACGGGCTTCTATAGTGGAATGACCAAAAAATGTGGGAGAGATCAATGTTAAGGGTGGAGATGCTCAGCACCGGCGATGAGGTGCTGCACGGGCAAATTATTGATACCAACGCCGCCTGGCTGGCGGACTACCTGTTCCAGCAGGGGGTGCCGATGAGCGGGCGTGAAACGGTCGGGGACAGCCTCTCTGCGTTGATCGAGATCCTGCAGGAACGAAGCCATATCGCCGATGTGCTGATCGTCAACGGCGGTCTGGGGCCGACCAGCGACGATCTCAGCGCGCTGGCCGCCGCGAAAGCCTGTGGCGTCGAGCTGGTCGAACGGGCCGACTGGCTGGCGCGCATGGAAGCCTATTTCGCCGAGCGCGGGCGGCCGATGGCCCCTTCCAACCGCAAGCAGGCGCAGATCCCGGCCAACGCGGAAATGCTGGATAACCCGGTAGGTACCGCCTGTGGGTTTGCGCTGCAGCTGAACAAATGTCAGATGTTCTTCACCCCCGGCGTGCCGTCGGAATTCAAAGTGATGGTCGAACAGCAGATCGTGCCGCGCCTGCGCCTGCGCTTCACCTTGCCGGCGCCGCCGCTGTGCCTGCGCCTGACCACCTTCGGTACCTCCGAGAGCGATCTGGCCGCCGAGCTGGATGGCATGCCGCTGCCGCCGGAAGTGGTGCTGGGCTACCGCTCATCCAGCCCGATTATCGAGCTGAAGCTGACCGGGCCTGAAAGCCGGCGTGCGGAAATGGAGCAGGCCTGGCGGCGCGTGCGCGAGGTGGCGGGGGACAACTGCATCTTTGAAGGCACCGCCGGGTTGCCGGCGACGCTGACGCAGCGTCTGAATCAGCAAGGGCTGAAGCTGGCGTTGAGCGAGCAGTTCAGCGCCGGGTTGATCAATCTGCAGCTGCAGAGCGAAGGGGCGCCGCTGGCGGGGGGCGAGCTGCTGCCGGCGCACTGCATCGAAACGCTGGAAACGACGCTGGCGCGCGCCCGCTCGCTGGCGGAATTGACCGGTGCGCCGTTGGCGTTGGCGGTCAGCGCCATGCGCGACGAGCAGGTGAGCATTGCGCTGCATACGCCGCGCGGCGGGATTGGCCAGACGGTGCGTTATCGGGCGTCGCGCCACGGCCTGCGGCTGCGGCAGGAGTCGGTGGCGATGCTGGCGCTGGATATGCTGCGCCGCTGGCTGAATGGGGGCCAGGCGTGCGGTAAAAACGCCTGGCTGGAGGTGGTGGAAATTATCGAGTGACGGTCATGACGCTGAGTCGCCGGCGTCACGGTTTTGCTGCAGCCGTTCGGACGCCAGGCGTGAAAGGCGTATCGCCGCCGCGCCCCGCGTTTGCAGATCTGCACCATAGTCCTTGAGCGCCTGCGCGGCGCTGCCGGCCTGCGCCAGATGCATCGCCAGGCTGGCGGCGTCCGCCAACGCGGTGTTGGCGCCGAGCCCGCCCGCCGGGCTCATGGCGTGCACGGCGTCGCCGAGAAAGGCGATGCGTTCGCTGTGCCACACCGGCATCGCCTGCGTGACCTGCACCGCCCGCACGCTGAGTGACTGAGGATCCGCCAGCGCTAACGCCGTTTGCAAAGCGGGGGCCCATCCCTGCGAGATATGCCTTACGCGCGCCTGCAGCGCAGCGCTTCCCTCCGCCCGCGCCGGCCCGCCGAGCCGTTCAGCCGTTCCGATACAGGCCCAATAGAGATAGTCGTCGACCGGCGTGAGGGGGCAGTCCGGCGCATAGTCGGCTGCCAGCTGCGCCATGGACGCCTGAAAGCGCATCGGTTCAATCACCAGCGACAAGCCGTCGGCGAAGACGACCGACACGCCGCGCAGCAATTCGGGGGCCAATTGGGCACGGGTCGCCGCATCGAGCGGCGTTTTGCCGTAGAGGGTGACCGCGCCGCTGTCTTCGGGCCCCGCCTCGGGCAGGCAGCGCCGCCGCACCAGCGAGTTGACGCCGTCGGCGGCGATCAGCACATCGACCCGCGCTTGTTCGCCGTTGGCGAACTGAAGCTCCACGCCCTGCGGCGTTTGTGCAAATTCACACAGGGTATAGCCGAAGCGCACCCGGTCTTGCAGACCGGTGAGCAGGATTTCGCGCAGCGTTTGCCGATGAATGCCGAGATCGCCGCTCGGTTCCTGCGCCTGCCGCGGGCTGGAGGGCAGCCAGTGCTCGGGGCGTCGGGCGTTGAGCGGGGCAAGCTGCGGATCCCATAGATTGCTCTCGCCGCTGTTTTGCGCGCTGCTGGCACAGAGCAACCGGTAATGCGCTGGCGGCAGACAGGCGGCCAGTGCCTGCTGGCCCGTCGGATCGATGCGCAGCCGGTAGCCCTGATCGCGCGCTTGCGGCGTGGTGTCACGTTCAAACACCGTGGCGTGGATGCCGAAGCGATGCAGTCCCTGAGCCAGACACAGGCCGCCGGGCCCGGCGCCGATAATGCCAATGCTGAGTGTTGTCATCATGTTCCCTCGTGAGTCAGTGGCCACAAACGGGAGCGGCCGGAAGCATTTCATTATGTCGGCGCAGGAAAAGGTTGATATAACGGTATCTGGACTAAAAATAGTGATAAGTGGCCAATATGAACGATAATCCTCACTTCGCCGACGCTGACTGCAGCGAATGGCGGGCGGGCCCCTGGCTGATCGCCCTTGGCGGCCGCGACGCGGCAGGCCGGGAGTATCGGTTGGGCACGCGCGAATACGGCTGGCATCAGCATGTACGCGGGCAGCTGTTGTGCGTCGAAAGCGGTTTGCTGCATGTGCGCACGGCGCACGGCGATTGGGTGCTGCCGCCGCAGCGGGCGGGGTGGATCCCGCCGGCGACGCAGCACCGGGTGCAGGTCTGCGGCGCGCTGAGCGGCTGGAGTTTGCTGCTGGCGCCGGAGGCCTGCAACGACCTGTCGAATGCACCCTGCGTCATCGGTATTAGCCCCGTGCTGCAGGCGCTGGCTCTGCGAGCAGAAGGCTGGGATAAACGCAGCGCGCTCACCCTGGAGCAGGATCGCATGGCGCAGGTGATGCGGGACGAGATACGTCTGGCGCCAACGGAGCCGCTGCATTTGCCGATGTCGTCCCATCCGCGCCTGGCCGGTGTTCTGCAGGCCTTGCTGGCGCAGCCGGGGAGCGAGCGTTCGCTGGAAGCCTGGGCCGAATGGGGAGCGATGTCGCCGCGTACTCTGCGGCGGCTGATGATCGGCGAAACGGGGCTGAGTTTTGCCCAGTGGCGCCAGCAGGCTCGGTTGTCATATGCATTGGCGAAGCTGGCCGAAGGTGAAACGGTGTTGCAGATCGCGGAAACGCTGGGGTATGCCTCGCCGAGTAATTTTATCGCCATGTTTCGCAAAGCCTTTGGCGATTCTCCGGCGCGTTATTTTTCCGCATCGGCAGGAAAGGGGCGCTAAGCGAAATACTTTGAGGATGGTTATATATCCCTTATTAATCATAATCTTATAGGGGATATTCGCGGCGAGGGAATGCTGTTACTCTTTTGGCGGGTGCTTGAGACTGTTCGTCTTGGGCATTGTGTGACCAGGCGGATAGATGAAAGCCCCAGACTGACTCTCAATCAGAATGGGGCTGCACATACCGCCTAGACACCGGTATGGTAGCCCCTTCACAGCAAGGAGGCAAGCATGCGCTTAAGGCATGTGTTTCACTCGCTAACCGTTGTATGTATTACGGTTTTGTTATTTATCTGGATGATAAGAGACTCGCTGTGCGAGCTGAAAATCTACCAGGAAAATATCACTATCCTGATCAGGTTGGCGTGTGAGGTGAAGCGGTAATCATAGGGCGGGGGCAACCCCGCCTTCTGGTCTCCAGGCGCGGTTTCCGGCACCCGACTTTACATTTCCAGCTCGATGTCCGTCAGCGGCATACAGCAGCAGGGCAGGATCTCGCCGGCATTGATAAACGCCAACGGCTGTTGGCGGTAGGCCACTTCGCCTTTCACCAGCTTCAGGCGGCAGGCGCCGCAATAGCCGGAGCGGCATTGGTACTCCACCTGCACGTCGTGCAGTTCCAGCACGTCGAGCAGGCAGTTTTCACTGTTGGGGCAGGAGAGCTGCGTGCCGGCGGCGCGCAGCGTTACGATTGGCGTCGCCATCGCTTACAGTTCGAAGTCGCTCAGGTCGTCGGCGTTGATCTCCGAGTCGATCTGGCCAACCAGGTAGGAGCTCACTTCCACTTCCTGCGGCGCCACCTGTACGTTGTCGGACACTAACCAGGCGTTGATCCACGGGATCGGGTTGGAACGGGTTTCGAACGGCAGACCGAGGCCGACCGCCTGCATGCGGATGTTAGTGATGTATTCCACATACTGGCACAGGATGTCTTTGTTCAGGCCGATCATCGAACCGTCGCGGAACAGGTATTCCGCCCACTCTTTTTCCTGCTGGGCGGCCAGCACGAACAGATCGTAGCACTGCTGCTGGCATTCTTCGGCGATCTCTGCCATTTCCGGATCGTCGGCGCCGGAACGCATCAGGTTCAGCATGTGCTGGGTGCCGGTCAGGTGCAGCGCTTCGTCGCGGGCGATCAGCTTGATGATTTTGGCGTTGCCTTCCATCAGTTCGCGCTCGGCGAACGCGAAGGAGCAGGCGAAGCTGACGTAGAAGCGGATCGCTTCCAGCGCGTTCACGCTCATCAGGCACAGGTACAGCTGCTTCTTCAGCGCGCGCAGATTGACGGTGACGGTTTTACCGTTCACCTGGTGGGTGCCTTCACCCAGCAGGTGATAGTAGCTGGTCATCTCGATCAGATCGTCGTAGTAGCCGGAGATGTCTTTCGCGCGCTTCTTGATCTCTTCGTTGGTGACGATGTCGTCGAACACCAGCGCCGGATCGTTGACGATGTTGCGGATGATGTGAGTGTAGGAACGGGAGTGGATAGTCTCGGAGAACGACCAGGTTTCCACCCAGGTTTCCAGCTCAGGGATCGAGATCAGCGGCAGCAGCGCGACGTTCGGGCTGCGGCCCTGGATGGAGTCCAGCAGCGTCTGATACTTCAGGTTGCTGATGAAGATGTGCTTCTCGTGCTCCGGCAGCGCCTGGTAATCGATGCGATCGCGGGAGACGTCAACTTCTTCCGGGCGCCAGAAGAAGGAGAGCTGCTTTTCGATCAGTTTTTCGAAGATTTCATGCTTTTGCTGGTCGAAACGCGCAACGTTTACCGACTGGCCGAAGAACATCGGCTCTTGCAGCTGGTCGTTTTTGGTCTGAGAAAAAGTGGTGTAAGCCATAAGCCTGAATCCATCGTAACGTGGCTAAATGAAGGGGCCGGAAAATTCCGGCCCGCTAGGTCAAACTTTAGATCTTGCAGGCGCCGCTTTCGCAGTCGTCATCGCCGGCCTTGGCAGGCTGCAAATCTTCCTGGGCGTCTTCCGCACCGTCGCGGGTGTTTTGGTAGTACAGCGTTTTCACGCCGAACTTGTAGGTGGTGAGCAGGTCTTTCAACAGCTGCTTCATCGGCACCTTGCCGCCCGGGAAGCGGGTCGGATCGTAGTTGGTGTTGGCCGAAATCGACTGGTCGATGAATTTCTGCATCAGCCCCACCAGCTGCAGATAGCCGTCGTTGCTCGGCATTTCCCACAGCAGCTCGTAGTTGTCTTTCAGACGCTCATACTCCGGCACCACCTGGCGCAGGATGCCGTCTTTCGACGCCTTGATGCTGATGTGGCCGCGCGGCGGCTCGATGCCGTTGGTGGCGTTGGAAATCTGCGAAGAGGTTTCCGACGGCATCAGCGCAGACAGGGTCGAGTTGCGCAGGCCGGTTTCCTGGATCTCTTTACGCAGGGTTTCCCAGTCGTAGTGCAGCGGCTCGTTGCAGACCGCATCCAAATCTTTCTTGTAAGTGTCGATCGGCAGGATACCCTGCGAATAAGTGGTCTCTTTGAACCACGGGCAAGCGCCTTGTTCCTGAGCCAGACGGTTGGAGGCTTTCAGCAGATAGTACTGAATGGCTTCGAACGTTTTGTGCGTCAGGTTGTTGGCGCTGCCGTCGGAGTAGCGCACGCCGTTCTTCGCCAGGTAATAGGCGAAGTTGATGACGCCGATGCCCAAGGTGCGGCGGCCCATCGCGCCACGGTGTGCGGCCTTGATCGGATAATCCTGATAATCCAGCAGGGCGTCGAGCGAGCGCACCGCCAGGGTTGCCAATTCTTCCAGGTCGTCCAGGCTGTCGATCGCGCCCAGGTTGAAGGCGGACAGGGTGCACAGCGCAATCTCGCCGTTTTCGTCGTTGACGTCTTCCAGCGGCTTGGTCGGCAGGGCGATTTCCAGGCACAGGTTGGACTGACGCACCGGCGCGATCTGCGGATCGAACGGGCTGTGGGTGTTGCAGTGGTCGACGTTCTGGATGTAGATGCGGCCGGTAGAGGCGCGCTCTTGCATCATCAGCGAGAACAGCTCAACCGCTTTCACGCGCTTCTGGCGAATGCTGTCGTCTTTCTCGTACTGGGTATACAGGCGTTCGAATTCGTCCTGATCGGCGAAGAACGCGTCATACAGCCCCGGCACGTCGGACGGGCTGAACAGGGTGATGTCTTCGCCCTTGATCAGACGCTGGTACATCAGGCGGTTCAGCTGCACGCCGTAGTCCATGTGACGCACGCGGTTGCCTTCAACGCCGCGGTTGTTTTTCAACACCAGCAGGCTTTCCACTTCCAGGTGCCACATCGGGTAGAACAGCGTTGCCGCGCCACCGCGCACGCCGCCCTGCGAGCAGGATTTAACGGCGGTCTGGAAGTGTTTGTAGAACGGAATACAGCCGGTATGGAAGGCTTCACCGCCACGGATTGGGCTGCCCAGCGCGCGGATGCGGCCGGCGTTGATGCCGATGCCGGCGCGCTGCGAAACGTATTTCACAATGGCGCTGGAGGTGGCGTTGATGGAGTCCAGGCTGTCGCCGCACTCGATCAGCACGCAGGAGCTGAACTGGCGGGTTGGGGTGCGCACGCCGGACATGATCGGCGTAGGCAGCGAAATCTTGAAGGTGGAAATCGCGTCGTAGAAACGTTTGACGTAATCCAGACGAGTTTCACGCGGGTAGTTGGAGAACAGGCAAGCGGACACCAGCATGTACAGGAACTGGGCGCTTTCGTAAATCTCGCCGCTGACGCGGTTCTGCACCAGATACTTGCCTTCCAGCTGCTTGACGGCGGCATAGGAGAAGTTCATGTCGCGCCAGTGATCGATAAAGGAATCCATCTGCTCGAACTCTTCAGCGCTGTAGTCTTCCAGCAGATGCTTATCGTATTTGCCCATCTCGACCATGCGAGTGACGTGGGCGTGCAGCTTCGGCGGCTCGAACTGGCCATAAGCTTTTTTGCGCAGGTGGAAGATCGCCAGGCGAGCGGCCAGGTACTGATAGTCCGGCGCATCGCGGGAGATCAGATCGGCTGCGGCTTTGATGATGGTTTCATGAATGTCGGCGGTTTTGATGCCGTCATAAAACTGAATGTGTGAACGCAACTCTACTTGAGAAACCGAGACGTTGTGTAATCCCTCTGCGGCCCAATCGATGACCCGGTGGATTTTGTCGAGATTGATGCGCTCTTTACGGCCATCGCGTTTAGTTACAAGCAGACTTTGGTTCATGTGGTGTTTTACCTGTCCGTATGGTGCCCCTAAGCAGAAGTGTAGTCGCTCTGCTCAGTATGTAAACACTATATATAGGGGTTGTATGTCGGTGAGGTAACAAGATAGTGAGAAAAAACGGCGTTTGCAAGTGAACAAAACCGGCCTAATTTGTGGATAACTTGGGGGTGAAATGTAACTTGCCGCGCGAAGCGCGCGCCGTGACTGGCGCGACAAGCTTGTCAATAAGCGCGATCAGATTTTACTGAAAAACTGAAAAAACCGATCGTTTGGCGCTTTATTAAACGTTAGAAAAAAACGGCATATTGATCTGATTTAATATTCTAAAAAACTGTTTACAACGGCTATTTTGATCGAAGTCGCGGAAATTAGGTATTTTTCCGAATGCTCCGCCGGCGCCGCCCCCCGGTAATGCAGGGCCGGCGCGGTTTACAACGCTTAGCCTTCGTGCTGGGTGTGCACCATGTAGTTCACGTCAACGTTGCGTCCAAGCTTGAAATGATCGGTGATCGGGTTGTAATGCAGGCCGATCATGTGCTTTTCGCGCAGCGGCGTGCCGTCGACCCAGCCGATCAGTTCGGAAGGGCGAATGAACTTCTTATGATCGTGGGTGCCCTGCGGCACCATCTTCAGCACGTACTCCGCGCCGATCACCGCCATCAGCCAGGCTTTGGTGTTGCGGTTGATGGTGGAGAAGAACACATGGCCGCCCGGTTTCACCAACTGGGCGCAGGCGCGCACCACCGAGGCCGGATCCGGCACGTGCTCCAGCATCTCCATGCAGGTGACGACGTCATAGCGTTGCGGGTTGGCCTGAGCGTGGCTTTCCACCGTCTCCTGCACGTAAGTGACGTTCATGCCGCTTTCCAGCGCGTGCAGCCGCGCGACCTGCAGCGGCTCCGCGCCCATGTCCAAGCCGGTGACCTTGGCGCCTTCGCGCGCCATGCTTTCCGCCAGAATGCCGCCGCCGCAGCCCACATCGAGCACCTGCTTGTCAAAAATGCCGTCGGCGCGCTGCATGATGTAGTTCAGGCGCAGCGGGTTGATGCGGTGCAGCGGTTTGAACTCGCCTTCCAGATCCCACCAGCGGGAGGCGACGGCCTCGAACTTGGCGATTTCCTGGTGGTCAACGTTTTGCACTCGGCTGGATGATTCTGCGTTCATGGGCTTGTCTGGCTCCTTGTTCTCGTTGCGCGGATTATACATGTTCCGGCGCGGCATCGTCTGCGCCGATGCGTTTTTAGCGCACTTATCTGCACAATTTCCGTGAAACAGCGGCGGTTATTTTCCCGTAAAGCGTGCTTTGTGATATAGTTTTACACCTTTGCCACTATGGCAGCGGGCAGATGAATCATTAGTAGAGGGATAGCAGCTCCATGAGCGACCTTGCCAGAGAAATCACACCGGTAAACATCGAAGACGAGTTGAAAAACTCGTATCTGGACTATGCGATGTCCGTTATTGTCGGACGTGCGCTGCCAGATGTTCGTGATGGACTGAAGCCGGTTCACCGCCGCGTTCTGTACGCGATGAGCGTACTGGGTAACGACTGGAATAAACCATACAAGAAATCGGCCCGTGTCGTCGGGGACGTGATCGGTAAATATCACCCACACGGTGACAGCGCGGTTTACGACACTATCGTGCGTATGGCCCAGCCGTTTTCACTGCGCTACATGCTGGTGGACGGCCAGGGTAACTTCGGTTCCGTCGACGGCGACTCCGCCGCGGCGATGCGTTATACCGAAGTGCGCATGTCCAAGATTGCTCACGAACTGTTGGCGGACCTGGAAAAAGAAACCGTCGACTTCGTGCCTAACTATGATGGCACCGAGCAGATCCCGGCCGTCATGCCGACCAAGATCCCGAACCTGCTGGTCAACGGCTCGTCGGGTATCGCCGTGGGCATGGCCACCAATATTCCACCGCACAACCTGGCGGAAGTCGTCAACGGCTGCCTGGCCTATATCGACGATGAAAACATCAGCATCGAAGGGCTGATGGAACACATCCCGGGGCCGGACTTCCCGACGGCGGCGATCATCAATGGCCGCCGCGGCATTGAAGAGGCCTACCGCACCGGGCGCGGCAAAGTCTACCTGCGCGCGCGCGCGGAAGTGGAAGCCGACGCCAAGACTGGGCGCGAAACCATCATCGTTCACGAGATCCCGTATCAGGTGAACAAGGCGCGTCTGATCGAGAAGATCGCCGAGCTGGTAAAAGAAAAACGCGTGGAAGGCATCAGCGCGCTGCGCGACGAGTCCGATAAAGACGGCATGCGCATCGTGATCGAAGTCAAACGCGACGCGGTCGGCGAAGTGGTGCTGAACAACCTGTATGCGCTGACGCAACTGCAGGTCACCTTCGGCATCAACATGGTTGCGCTGCATCAGGGCCAGCCTAAGTTGCTGAACCTGAAAGACATCCTCGAAGCCTTCGTGCGTCACCGCCGCGAAGTGGTTACCCGCCGCACCATCTTCGAACTGCGCAAGGCCCGCGACCGCGCCCATATCCTGGAAGCGCTGGCCATCGCGCTGGCCAACATCGATCCGATCATCGAGCTGATTCGCCGTGCGCCGACCCCGGCCGAAGCGAAAGTTGCGCTGGTGGCGCAGCCGTGGGATCTGGGCAACGTCAGCGCCATGCTGGAGCGCGCCGGTGACGACGCCGCCCGCCCTGAGTGGCTGGAGCCGGAGTTCGGCATCCGCGACGGAAAATACTACCTGACCGAGCAGCAGGCTCAGGCGATTCTGGATCTGCGCCTGCAGAAACTGACCGGCCTGGAGCACGAGAAGCTGCTGGACGAATATAAAGAACTGCTCAACTTTATCGCTGAGCTGATCTTTATTCTGGAAAGTCCAGAGCGCCTGATGGAAGTGATCCGCGAAGAGCTGGTGGCAGTCAAAGAGCTGTACAACGACGGCCGCCGCACCGAGATCACCGCCAATACTTCCGACATCAACATCGAAGACCTGATCAACCAGGAAGACGTGGTGGTGACCCTGTCTCATCAGGGCTACGTGAAGTATCAGCCGCTGTCCGACTATGAAGCTCAACGCCGCGGCGGCAAAGGCAAATCTGCGGCGCGTATTAAAGAAGAAGACTTTATCGATCGCCTGTTGGTGGCCAACACCCACGATACGATCCTGTGCTTCTCCAGCCGTGGCCGCCTGTACTGGATGAAGGTGTACCAACTGCCTGAAGCCAGCCGTGGCGCGCGCGGTCGCCCAATCGTCAACCTGCTGCCGCTGGAGGCCGATGAGCGTATCACCGCTATCCTGCCGGTACGCGAGTATGAAGAAGGGCGCCACGTGTTCATGGCCACCGCCAGCGGTACCGTGAAGAAAACTGCGCTGACCGAGTTCAGCCGCCCACGCAGCGCCGGCATCATCGCCGTCAACCTCAACGAGGGCGACGAACTGATCGGTGTCGATCTGACCGACGGCAGCAACGAAGTGATGTTGTTCTCCGCCAACGGTAAAGTGGTACGCTTCCCGGAAACGCAGGTGCGTTCGATGGGCCGTACCGCAACCGGCGTGCGCGGCATCAACCTCGGCGAAGGCGACAGCGTGATCTCCCTGATCGTGCCGCGCGGCGAAGGCGACATCCTGACCGTGACGCAAAACGGCTTCGGTAAACGCACCGCCGTGACCGAATATCCGACCAAGTCACGCGCCACCCAGGGGGTTATCTCCATCAAGGTGAGCGAGCGTAATGGCCAGGTGGTCGGCGCCGTACAGGTGGAAACCAGCGACCAGATCATGATGATCACCGATGCCGGCACGCTGGTGCGTACCCGCGTTTCGGAAGTCAGCGTGGTGGGCCGTAACACCCAGGGCGTGACGCTGATCCGCACGGCGGAAGACGAAAACGTCGTCGGCCTGCAGCGTGTGGCCGAGCCGGTGGAAGACGAAGAGCTGGACAGCCTGGAACCGGGCGCGGAAGCGGTGGAAGAAGACACCACGCCGCTGGACGATGGCGACGACGCGGCTGAGCCGATGGACGACGACAACGTTTAAAGCAAGGTGAGGGCGTCGGCATGCCGACACCCTAATGCACTGAGACAGAAGGGCCTGGCAGCGATGCTAGGCCCTTTTTCAGTTATATGGTTTAATTGGCGCACCGAGCCGCCGGCTGCCGCGCCGGCGAATGCGTGCACCGCCACTGACTTTCGTATGGTATCCGATTGAAATACTTAGCCTCTTTTCGAACTACGCTGAAGATATCCCGCTATCTGTTCCGGGTGCTGGCGATTTTGCTGTGGTCGTTGGGAGCGCTGCTCACCACCTTTTATATTCTGAATATCCTGCATCAGAAAGAGTCGGATATCCGGCAGGATTACAACCTTAACTTCGATCAGGCGCAGGGCTACATCCGCCATTCCGCCGACATCATCCGCGACATCAAGTATATGGCGGAGAACCGTCTCAACGGGTCGGTCAGCAGCCTGGACATGTTCAGCGGCGTGTTTCCCGGCAAGGGCAGCCCGCCGCAATTCTTTCCGCTGTACCCGGAGTCCAACTGCACGCTGAGCACCACCTACCGCAGTTCGCTCGATTCGCTGAGCGGCCTGATCCAGTATTGGAAAGAGAACTTCGTGGCGGCCTACGATCTCAACCGGGTGTTCTTCATCGGCGGCGACAGCCTGTGTATGGCGGAGTTCGGCGGCGGCAACGCGAGCGCCAATCGGGAAAACGTGCTGAAGTCGCTGCACGAGCGCATTCTGAAATACCGCAACGCCAAGAATCTGGACAAAGACAACAACCTGTATTGGATCAGCCCTAGCGCGCAGCGGCCGGACGTCGGCTATCTGTATGTGCTGACGCCGATTTATATCGGCAACAAGCTGGAGGCGCTGCTGGGCATCGAACAGACCGTTCGGCTGGAGGATTTCGTTACCGCCGGCAACCTGCCGATCGGCGTCACGCTGCTGGATGAGAACAACGAGCCGGTGCTGCGCCTGGCGGACGGCGATCGCTATGCCGCTTCGCTCAACAGCTATCCCGCAGAGCACGCCTACTTCGGCTATGTCGACAATTATCGCGATCTGATCCTGAAGAAAGCGCTGCCGCCTTCTTCGCTGAGCATCGTCTATGCGCTGCCGGTGAAAAGCGTAGTAGAACGCTTCAAAATGCTGATCCTCAACGCGCTGTTGCTGAACCTGCTGTCGGCCATCGTGCTGTTCACGCTGGCGTGGCTGTTTGAACGTAAAATGTTCCTGCCGGCGGAGGACAACGCCTTCCGCCTGGAAGAGCACGAGCAGTTCAACCGCAAGATCGTCGCTTCGGCGCCGGTGGGTATCTGTATCCTGCGCATCAGCGACGGCACCAATATCCTGAGTAACGAACTGGCGCACAACTACATCAACCTGTTGACCCACGAAGATCGCGATCGCATTACGCGCATCATTTGTGAACAGCAGGCGAATTTCGTCGATGTGATGACCAGCAACAACAACAACCTGCAGATCAGCTTTGTCCACTCGCGCTACCGTAACGAAGAGGTAGCGATTTGCGTGCTGGTGGACGTCAGCGCCCGCGTGAAGATGGAAGAGTCGTTGCAGGAGATGGCGGCGGCGGCGGAACAGGCCAGCCAGTCCAAATCGATGTTCCTGGCCACCGTCAGCCATGAGCTGCGCACGCCGCTGTACGGCATTATCGGCAACCTCGATTTGCTGCAAACCAAGGCGTTGCCGCAGGGGGTCGATCGGCTGGTCAATGCGATGAACAACTCTTCCGGCCTGCTGCTGAAAATCATCAGCGATATTCTCGATTTCTCCAAAATCGAGTCCGAGCAGCTGAAGATAGAACCGCGCGAGTTCTCCTGCCTGGAGGTGATCACCCATATCGCCGGTAACTATTTGCCGCTGGTGGTGAAGAAACGTCTGGGGCTGTACTGCTTTATCGAACAGAACGTGCCGGAGCGCATTTTCGGCGATCCGGTGCGGCTGCAGCAGGTGCTCTCCAACCTGGTGAACAACGCCATCAAGTTCACCGATACCGGCTGTATCGTGCTGCAGGTCTGCACCCGCGGCAGCTATCTGGAGTTCAGCGTGCGCGATACCGGCGTCGGTATTCCGGAAAAGGAAATTTCGCGCCTGTTCGATCCGTTCTTCCAGGTGGGCACCGGCGTGCAGCGCCATTTCCAGGGAACCGGCCTGGGGTTGGCTATCTGTGAGAAACTGATCAACTTGATGGACGGCGATATTGCCGTCGAGTCCGAACCGGGTCTGGGCAGCTTGTTCAGCATCCGCATTCCGCTGTTCAACGCTCAGTTCCCCATCCCGCAGGCCAGCGATACCTGGCAGGGCCGTCGGCTGTGGCTGGATATCCGCAATCAGCGGCTGGAAAGTTACCTGATGGCGATTCTGGGGGGCTACGGCGCCGATATCCAGCGCTATGACGGCCAAGAGACCGCCGCCGGAGAGGTGATGCTCAGCGATCATCCGCTGATGCTGGACACGCCGCTGCTGGCTCAGATCCAATTCTCTACCGAACATATCGGCCCATCGCTGGAAACCCGGCCGGGTTATTGGATGCACAGTACCTCCACGCCGCGAGAAACGCTGAGCTTGCTCAACCGGTTGTTCGGCGTCGGCAGCGGCGCGGCAGAGGCGCTGGTGCAGCTGCCGGTGCCCGCCAAGGCCAGTGCGGCGGACAACGGCGATATTCATCTGCTGGTGGTTGACGATCATCCGATCAACCGTCGCCTGCTGTCCGATCAGCTGGGATCGCTGGGGTATCAGGTGGTGACTGCCAACGACGGCGTCGACGCGCTCGGCGTGCTGAAACAGCACCACGTCGATATTGTGCTGACCGACGTCAATATGCCGAACATGGACGGCTATCGCCTGACGCAGGAACTGCGACAGATGCAGTTCAGCGCGCCGGTGATCGGCGTGACGGCGAATGCGCTGGCGGAAGAGAAGCAGCGCTGCCTCGAGGCGGGTATGGATAACTGCCTGTCGAAACCGGTCACGCTGGAGACGCTGGAACAGACGCTGGCTTACTACAGCCAACGGGTACGCTACAGCCGCAGCGAGGCTTGAAAAGCAAACAGGCACGGCGAATGCCGTGCCTGTTTGGTGCTAACCTGCCGTGAGGCGGGCTTTAGTCTTTGTCCAACGGCGTCATGCTGACGGAGGAGAGGTAGTTGAGCAGGGCGATGTCGTTCTCGACGCCCAGCTTCATCATCGCCGATTTCTTCTGGCTGCTGATGGTTTTGATGCTGCGGTTGAGTTTCTTGGCGATTTCGGTCACCAGGAAACCTTCGGCGAACAGGCGCAGCACTTCGCTCTCTTTCGGCGACAGGCGTTTGTCGCCATAGCCGCTGGCGCTGATCTTCTCCAGCAGTTTAGAGACGCTTTCCGGCGTGAATTTCTTGCCTTTCTGCAGGGCGGCCAGCGCCTTCGGCAGATCGGTCGGCGCGCCTTGTTTCAGCACGATGCCTTCGATATCCAGATCCAATACCGCGCTCAGGATCGCCGGGTTGTTGTTCATGGTCAGCACGATGATCGACAACTGCGGATAGTGGCGCTTGATGTATTTAATCAGCGTGATGCCGTCGCCATACTTGTCACCCGGCATCGACAGATCGGTGATCAGCACGTTGGCGTCCAGCTTGGACAGATTGTTGATCAGTGCGGTTGAGTCTTCGAACTCCCCAACGACATTCACCCATTCAATTTGCTCAAGTGACTTCCGGATGCCAAACAGTACGATAGGATGGTCATCAGCAATAATTACGTTCAGGTTATTCATGTTGTTGGCTACCTTGCTTCAGCAGTCTGCTGACGAAAAAATCAATCTGACTGATGTTATTCTCGATCTCGGGCGCATCACCTTCTGCGATGCGCTGTTCTAACGATTCGCACAGCTGCTTGCCGGGAAGCAGATTTAACATGGCAAACACGCCTTTAAGGCGGTGTGCGGTTTGTGACAGCGCATTGAAATCACTGCTGCCCGCCTCAGTATACAGTTTTTTGACATCGTCGGGTACTGTATCGACAAACAGCCCATAGTAATCACTTGATTTCAATTGTTTTTCATAGAGTTGGATATCTTCTGAGCTCAATGAAAGCGGGCTTTCTTCCTGTTCCAGCGCGGCCATTTGCTGTTCGATCAGCATCAGCACGGCGTCGATTAATGCGCCGTTCAGATTATAGTTCACCCGAATGTAGCGTTTATCCAGCGCTTGCCAGCCCGGCTCATCGGTCGCCAACAACAGGGTGTAGTCATCGGCGCGTTGTGGGTTATCGGTCAGCAGCACGTCATAATCGCGGTTGACCGCGCGATCTTCGGCGACGAGACAGTCGGCGCCGTAGGCCTGCAGCAGGCGGGTCACGATGCCGCGCACCTCATCCGACGTGACGTCCAGCAGGGCGGTGACGCCGTCGAGCAGCTTTTCCTGCTCCTGCGGCTCTTTTTTCTCCATCTCCATGGCGACGCGAATGGTATAGCGAGTGCCGATATCCACCTTGCTGCGAATGTCCAACTGGCCATTAAGTTTTTTGCACAGTTGGTTGCACAGGAAGAAGGTGAGCCCGGAACCGTGGTTGAAGCGGTCCACCAGCGTCTGGCTGAGGAAGGGATAGTTGAGGTTGCTGATCTCTTCGTTGGAGATGCCGGAGCCGGTGTCATTGATTTGGAAAATCAGGCGATCCGGGTGCTCGGGCTCATGGTCGACAACCAGCGAAATCTTGCCGCAGGCGGTGGTGATAATGGCGTAATGCACCAGCAGCGCAATCACTTTGCGCAGCGCGTTGGCGTCGCCGATATAGTTCTGCTCGACGTCCAGCTGGAAATGCTTGAACAGCGCCAGCCCCTTCTGATTAAGGGCGGGCAGGGCCTCCAGCAGCAACTCGTCGACCATCGCCGCCGGGTTGAACGGTTCACGCGTAGGCTGCCAGTCCTGGGTTTCCAGCCTGGTCAGCAGGGTAATGTTATCGATCAAACCCAGCACCGAAGCCGACTCCGCGGTTAACTGGCCCAGCAGTGCCTGCTGCTGCTCCTCATCCGGCCGGTTACGCAGACGATCGACCAGATCGTGCATATGGCGTACCGGCTGATTGAGCTCGATGCCCAGGTTGTGCAGCATCAGCTTGCGTGCCTGAACGTTCTTGTCATATTCGCGCCGCGCCTGCTGCAGCCGCTTGTTCACCATCACCTCTTTATCCTGATCGTGCATCAGGAACAGGTAGGTGTCCGGCGACAGCTGGCTGCGGAAGATACGGATTTCATACACTTCATTGTTGACCGTCGCCTGGATCACCCCGTGATGCTGTTCGGCCATATGGGCGATTTTTTGCAGGCTGAGGTGCGGCAGCAGGTGTTCGGCGATTTTGTTGCTGGCGATCACCGTATTGTTGGCGAAGCTGTAGACCAGCAGGCCGGAAGGCAGGCTGGAGACGATCTCCTGATTCAGCGCGCGCTCGGCTTCCAGCTCCACCGCCATGTTTTCGCTCGGGCGAATGTACTGGCGGCGGATAAAGTAGATGCTCAGCATCGACAGCGCCAGCAGCAGCAGGTTGATCGCGATCAGCCAGATGTTGTTGCGCAGCAGATCGATGGCCAGATTGATGGCCGAAACGCGATACACCACCTTCAGCGGCGCATTGGGCAGGGCGGCGCTGAACTCGACCCAACCGCCGCTCATCGTCGCATGGGTACCGAGAGCCGTTTCCGCCGGAATGGCGCTGTCGTCGAGATCGACGTCGTCCGGCAGCAGCAGGAAATTGGCGCGGGCCAGATTGGCCGGAATGATGTCGTTGATCGGCAAGTCGAAGGCGATCACCGTCGCCAGATGTCCCGGCTGATTAAAGGTGGTGCGAATCGAGAACGAATAGGCGTTCTGGAAACGCTGCTTGCGCAGATCGGAAAAGCTCTCGCGCTCGTCGAGCATGTTGGCCTGTTGCAGCATCTCGGCGCGGCGTTCGTCCGCCGAGGTGGTCAGGTAGCTCTCTCGAAAGCGCGAAGCCAGCTCTTTGAGCGGCTGGGTGGTGATCAGACTGAGGCTGTTGTCCTGGCCATTGAGGTAATACATGGCGTAGTTCTCGGTCTTGGCACCCCAGCGAGTGTCCAGGTAGTCCGAGATGTTGGCGATCATAGCCAGCGTGTTCTCGTCATGGCTGCCGAAGATCACCGCGTCGGTTTTCTTGTGCGGCTTCTCGACATAATAGACGTCGGGCCGCAGGCGGGTTTCCTGCAAACCGGGATCGCTGTTCTGTGCCGGCGCATTGCCGAATTTGTCATAGACCTGGTAAGTCATATAGCGATAGGTATCGATACGCTTTTGCAGCGAACCGGCAATGCTGTTCAGCGTGTACTTCTTTTCCGCCAGCCAGGCGTTGGTGTAGTTGTAACCATACAGGCCAATGCCGATCGCCAGCAGCACGATAAACAGCAGGAAGCAGCGGGTAATGTTGCTGGAGCTGATGGTCAGTTGTTTATTTTGCATAGTGGCTGCGCATTCCTGAATCAGCGAGTGACGGCCTTGGCGCTGGCGGTGACCGCCAACAGCAGGGCGGCTACGCAGGCGAAAGCCACCGTCAGGCTGGAAAACTGAGCGATAAAGCCGATCAGCGCCGGGCCGGCCAGAATACCGGCATAGCCGACGGTGGTGACGGAGGCGATCGCCAAATTGGCCGGCATGTCGCGCTGGTTGCCCGCCGCGCTGAACAGGATCGGCACGACGTTCGAGGCGCCCAGGCCGACCAGCATGAAACCGACCAGCGACACGGTGGCGTGATTGAAGGCGATGGCCAGGCTCAGACCGAGTGCGGCGCACAGGCTGCCCAGCAGCAGCACCCGGTAGCGGCCCAGCGAGTTCACCACCCGATCGCCATTGAGCCGGCCGAGCGTCATGGTGATGGAAAACAGCGCATAGCCCAGGCCGGCCTGGCTATGTTCGACGCCGCGCAGCGTGGTGAGGAACAGCGCGCTCCAGTCGAGCATCGATCCTTCCGCCAGAAACATGATAAAGCACAGGATGCCGATGAACATCACCCAGCCGCGCGGCAAAACGAACATCGGCCCGCCGTCGTCGGCACCGCTCTCACGCAGCAGATGCGGCTGGCGAGCGCCAGCAGCACTATCACCGCCAGTACGGTAAGCAGGGTGGATTGCAGCGGCGTCAGGCCCAGCCACAGCAGCGCGCTGACGCCACCGGCGCCAGCAATGCCGCCGATGCTGAAGAAACCGTGAAAACCGGACATCATCGCCTTGCCGCTGGCGCGTTCAACGATCACCGCCTGAACGTTCATCGCCACGTCGATCATGCCGATCGCTGCCCCAAACAGCAGCAGCGCCACGGCCATGCCGCCGAGGGAATCCATCAGCGCCAGCAGCGGCAGATCGATGCATAACCCGAGCCCCGCCATCAGGATCACCGCGCGGCAGCCCAGTTTGCCGGTCAGGAAACCGGTCAGCGGCATCGCCAGCATGGAACCGGCACCGATACAGAGCAGCAACAGGCCGAGCGAGCCGTCATCGATACCGATGCGCGTTTTGGCGAAGGGCACCAGCGGCGCCCAGGCGGCCATGCCGAGACCGGCGACGAAAAAGGCCAGGCGGGTGGCGATCTGTTGAGGAACGCCGGGCGTTTGCTGTTCATTGCACAAGGTGGCTGTCATGTAAGCGTCAGGATCTTGGGTCAAAAGAGTGGCGAAAGTTACTGACAGTTTTTATCACAATCCGCGATCCGGGTCGAAAAGATTCGCGTTTGGTTCCTCTCTGGCACCGCCTCTGCGCACCAGCCACAGGGCGATCGCCTGGACTATATACGCCTTTTGCCGTTGGTCGAGTGCGATACCCTGCGGTATGCCGTGCCACTTTTCCAGGCAGCCGCGGCAGCAGGTGGCGGTGGCGTGTTGGGCGACAAACACCGGGTGGCCGCGCATCGGCGTTTGCTTACCGTCATTTTTAGGATGGGCGGCGGCCAGGCGACTGTCGATGAAATCGCGGGCATGGCTGAGGATCAGCGGCAATCCCTTGTCGTCGAGGTAGGTTTGGTCCTTGGCATTTAAACGGAAACGGGCGCGGAAGGGGGAGCTTTGCAGCCGCTGCCACAGCACGTCGGGTTGAAAGGGCATCATGACTTTACTCGCTGAGGGTGAGCTTTTTTTCAGGCTATCAGAAGTGAAACTCCGCGGCTAATTATGCCTGCGGCGAGAAATAAAGGATGGGATAAAGCACGAAATGAAAAGCAAGCTCAATTTGTAGACTAAAATAACAGAAAAGATTAGCAATTAGTGCGGAAGTGAATTAGTGAAACTATATCATGAGGTTATTTATTTGCCTGCTATTTGTACGAGCTGAAATTGTGAGGCGAGTGTGGAGGAAAATAAAAAACCGGCCAGAAGCCGGTTAAAGGAATGCTGAAATTATCTTCGGATAATGAAGGTAATAATGAAAATAATGATGATAGCGAGGTGATTATAGCGGCTGCGTGCGGACAGCGTTTTGGCACAATGTGCTTATTGCCCGGTTCAATTGTATGGTTGCCTTTTTTTTCTTAAAGATATGTATAACTACATGATTTTTTATCAGTTAATCTATTCTTTGTCTTTAAGTGCTTTATTTTTTGTCTGTAAGGTTTTGTGAAAGTTCGCGCGTATTTACATTTTGAAACCTTTATTAATTACAATGAAACACTATCGGATACTTGGTATCATTTTCTTTCTGGATTAATATAACCCTTGTTACCAGAATGGTAATGCACAGTCGTGCTAATAATGCTCGAAAAGGGCAGTGGCCGTAGCTCGACATAATTAACGAGGATAATAACGATGAAACTTCGAGTACTCTCTCTGATGGTACCCGCACTGCTGGTTGCAGGCACAGCAGGCGCGGCGGAAATCTACAACAAAGACGGTAATAAACTGGATTTGTACGGTAAAGTCGACGGTCTTCACTATTTCTCCAGCAATGATGGCGCGGACGGCGATCAGTCTTATATGCGTTTTGGCCTGCGTGGCGAAACGCAAATCAGCGATCAGCTGACCGGTTACGGCCAGTGGGAATATCAGGCTAACCTGAACCACGCTGAAAACCAGGACAACAAGAACTTCACCCGTTACGGCTTCGCCGGTCTGAAATTCGGCGACTACGGTTCCTTCGACTATGGTCGTAACACCGGCGTGCTGTACGACGTCGCGGCTTACACCGACTTGCAGCCTGAGTTCGACGGCTCGACCTACGGCGCTGACCAGTTCATGTTCCAGCGCTCCAGCGGCCTGGCGACCTACCGTAACAACGGCTTCTTCGGTTTGGTTGACGGCCTGAACTTCGCCCTGCAGTACCAGGGTAAGAACGGCAGCCCAGAAGAAACCAACAACGGCCGTGATGTCCTGGGCCAAAACGGTGAAGGCTACGGCATGTCGATGAGCTATGACATGGGTTACGGCATCAGTGCCGCCGGTGCCTTCTTCAACTCTCGTCGTACCAGCGAGCAGAACGGCGGTGGCGGCTACCAGAACATTATGGGCCGCGGCGACAAGGCGGAAGGTTACTCCGGTGGCCTGAAATATGACGCCAACGACACCTACCTGGCCGTGATGTTCACCCAGTCCTACAACGCGGCGCGCTTCGGTAGCTCTACCAGCGATGCTTTCGGTTACGCCAACAAGGCGCAGAGCTTCGAAGCCTACGCGCACTACCAGTTCGACTTCGGTCTGCGTCCGTTCGTGGGCTATAACCAGACCAAAGGTAAGGATCTGGGCCGCGCCGGTAACGGCAAGGACTACGGTGATGAAGATCTGGTCAAATTCGTCGACCTGGGCGCGACCTACTTCTTCAACAAAAACATGTCCACCTATGTTGACTACAAAATCAACCTGCTGGACAACAACGACTTCACCCAAGCTGCCGGTATCAACACCGACAACGTGGTTGCCGTGGGCCTGGTTTACCAGTTCTAAGCACCTCAGTGTGAACGTCATCACGCGGCCTTCGGGCCGCGTTTTTTTTTGCCTGTAAAGCACGGATTGATCCGTTGTCGGCACGGGAAGCGCTTCGGCTAGCCCTCGCTCGGCCTACGCTGTCAGTACAGCAAACAGAGCGGAGGTGATATGGAACTCAAGATCGACAAGGTGATCGAAACGGTGCTGTACGTCAGCGATATTGAACGCGCGGACGCCTTTTATCGAGAGGTGCTGCAACTGCCGGCGATGGTTGCCAACGAACGGTTTCGCGCCTATAACGTCGGCGATCGAAGCGTATTGTTGCTGTTTATCGAGGGCGACTCGCTGCGTGGGGCGCACTATCCGACCGGGTTTATTCCCGCGCACGATGGCGTGGGGCCGGCGCATATCGGGCTGGCGGTAGCGAAAGACCAACTGCCGCATTGGGAACGGCATCTGATGGCCAACGGCGTGGAGATAGAGGGGCGGATGCGCTGGGAACACGGCGGGGAGAGCATTTATTTTCGCGATCCCGACGCTCATCTGCTGGAGTTGGTGACGCCGGGCATTTGGGCCAATTACTGATCGAACCCGCCTTGCGCCAACATGTCCAACGTAGCATTCAGCACCTGCAGCGCGGCCTGCGGTTGCCGCTCTATCTGCACTCTGACGATGGCGCCGTCGATCAGCATCGCCAACATCGCTGCGTGCTGTTCCCGCTGTGGGCCGGCGGGCAGGTGACGTGCCAGCTCGTCCGCCATCTGTCGCTTATGCTGGCTGGCGATGTGCAGGCTTTCCGGCAGCAGGTCGGCAAGTTCCACCGCCGTATTGATAAACGCGCAGCCGCGAAAGCGCGGATTATCGAACCATTCCGCCAGGCAGGGCGCCAGCGCCGCCAGCAACCCGCCGGTTTGCGCCACATGCCTGGCCAACGCTGTGCTGAACCAGGCTAGCCACTGCTGGTGGCGATAGGCCAAAAACGCCGTAATCAAGTCGTTCTTGCTGGGAAAATGGCGGTAAAACGTCACCTTGGTTACGCCAGATTCCTTGATGATGCGATCGATGCCGGTGGCGCGGATCCCCTCCTGATAAAACAGATCGTGCGCCGTCAGCAGGATGCGCTGGCGGGCGGGCAAGGCGTTGAGATCGGCGGTCATCATTTTCTCCTGGGCTATTTCCGACTGATTGTAGACAATTCTGTCTACATGCGCTAGCGTAATGTTGTAGACAGAGTTGTCTACATGCCTTCACTCAGGAGATGAACATGAGCATTAAACCCCCATTGCCGCCTTTTACCCGCGAATCCGCCATCGAGAAGGTGCGGCTGGCGGAGGATGCCTGGAACAGTCGCGATCCCGAACGCGTATCGCAGGTATATTCCCTCGATACCCATTGGCGTAACCGCGCGGAGTTTGTCGAAGGCCGCACAGCGGTAGTCGGTTTTTTACAACGCAAATGGGCAAAAGAACTGGAGTATCGGCTAATTAAGGAACTGTGGGCGTTTGATGGCGCGCGCATCGCGGTGCGTTTCGCCTATGAATGGCGCGACGATTCCGGCAACTGGTATCGCAGCTTCGTGATCTGACTTGAGATATTTGAAAGGGAAACTTGAGATAAATGTGGATCAACCTGGGACAAAGTGGATCTACTTGGGACGGGTCAGTGTAAATACATTTCATATAGTGAAACTGAGTACGGGCCTCAAAATTCGACAGACCCGCGTTCAGTTAAGACTTCAACGTCTGTTTGATTGCTCTGGCGCATCATCAAAAAGATTCCCCTGAACCCGTTCCAGTTCTTCCTTTTTAACGCGCTTCACAACGGCATAAATCCATTGTAACGATACCCCATATTTACGCGCCAGTTCGTGATGGTTCCGCCCGTTACACTCGTTGAAAATATCGCGGTCACGCTGGCTAAGCTTCCAGGACATCCCCAACGGCATATAGACGTTCTGGCCACCCCAGACGCGCATCATATTATTGGCAACCGCCTGGCCAATTTGCTCTGCGACTTCAGGGGAAACATCCAGTACCTGACGTATAGAGCTGGCAGTATGCGCGGCCAGGTCGACCAGAAGTTCCGGTGCTTTGGTTCGAAAAAGATGGTCATTCATGGCTTCTTCCTCGTCACTCGATTGAGCCATTTCTTGAGCTTCTCAATAGACTGGCTCGCATCGTCGTTTGACAACCATTGCAGGTTATCTATGCCGGTTTCTCGCTTTACCCATGCCAATAAAGCCTTTTCAGAACGGTCTCTCACTGCGCCATTATCGGCGAGTGTTAACCACAGGGCACGCAATTTCTTAATTTGAGGAAGTTCATCCGTTTTTATTATTGGCGCTTTAGCACTTTTAGCTGGCTTTATTTTCCAGCCTCTTTGCTTCATGGCATCAAGAACCCGGGAAAGCTGCATAATATCCATATCACGCGTTGAGCGTTTACCCGAATAAGCATACAGCATTTGCCGGTAGGTATCTTCGTCCAACCGTAATTGTTTGCTGGCAATATGAATAAGCTGTAGCAATTTTGCCTTAGTCATAACGTTGCTCCTCCGGCCGGTCAGGTGCGTTATTTTCATGCCAGCGACAGAAAAACAAATGGCAAAGCGCACCGTATAGTGCGCCCAGGATAAAAGCAATAACGAGTGTCATGATCCGACCTCACCAAGTTTTGCCTGCTCATGGCCGTCAACCGGCTGATGGAGGCGTACTTTGATTCCCTCACGATAGCCATCACGGCGGGCTTCAAGCGTGCCTCTGGCATTACGGGCTTCACGACCATTGACGGACTCAGTGGCACCATAGCGCTTTGTCAGCCACAGGCGCGTCAGCTCCTCTTCCCGAGCCGTCATCGCCAGCTTCTCGACCTCATTCAAGACAGCAATGATCCACCCTTCTGCGAACTTGTCCCCACGGCTGGTTTTCGTGGTGATTTTTAAACGTTTATTTTGAGTGGAGAGATAGGCCCGACGGGCCCTGATGAGCTGGCGAGCCAATACTTCGAATGTGTAAGCCGCCAGGCCGGCGCGCGTCTGCGGCCCGCAAAATGTGATGCGGGTTTTTAGGCCCGAAAGAATAATGGACTCAACGCCGAAGGCAGTGCGGATGATGCCAAGAAGCCCGATCATGTAGGCAGGAGGGCGCTGCCCCCCTACCGGCCAAAACTCACTGATTTCTTCCCCAAAGTCGGCAAGTTCCAGCTCTGACTGGCTGATGCCGTAGGCGCCCATCAACTTCTGGGCACGCTGCAGTGCCAGGGCCGCTTCGTGTGGGTTGTCGGATTTTGATAGCGCCAGCAGTTTCTTTAACTTGTCGAGTATGCGCGCCTGGATATCACTCATGGGAACCCCCTTGTATGGCGTTTGACTTTGGTTCAAGCCCATCCAACACGGTCACGCTTTCAATCGGGTAGTTGATGAATCGTCGTTCGCCTCCTATCAATAATTCAACCTGCTGCCCGACAATGAACTCGGCATTCAGTACCGCTTTACCGCTCCAGATACGGTTCTGAAAAGGCCCGGCCTTGGCAATGACACCGTTGTGAACAATGAACCAGAGAAAATCCTGGCCGTGATCGGCCAGTTCAAGGCGGACGGGGGCGTTATTTTTCGGCATAAGTCACCCCCAGACGGTTAGCCAGGCGTTGCAGTTTCTCTGATTTGCGGGCATCAATAAGTGTGACCATGCCAGTCTGCCGGAACTGCGCGATAAGAATTTCAACATCGGCGATCTCGCCGGCCAGTCGACGTTCCAGCGTGCTATGGTTCAGTGTACGACACGCTTCTGCCGACAGCTCGCTGGCCTCTTCGGCCAGCTTACAAAGTTGCGCTTCGTAGCCATACTGGCGCATGGCTTCCGCGTAGAGTTCGTTTTCAGTCATCGTTAGCCTCACTAGGTATGGGCTGCAGCTCGGCGTTCGCCAGGGCGGTGGCGTATTGTTGGCCACATGCTGGGCAGGCCAGCACCAGGTCAACGATCCAGTCGCCGAACTCTGGCGTCTGGGTCACATTGGCCTGAACCAGCGCCAGTCTTTCGACCGGCGCGTTGCAGCGTGGATTGCGGCAGTTAATCGTCATGGGGCACCTCACCAGCCAGGCGCGCGTCAATCAATGTGGTAATGGCTGCAAGCTCTACTGCTGCGCTGTTGAATTCGCTGCGAGCGGTACCCAGACGGCCTTCTTCTGCCAGGCGCATGGCGCGGTTGATGCGTTTTTCCACCTTGCGGCGCTGGCGCTGAATTTGGGGGTAAATCATTTCGTCACCTCCTGCTCAAACGGTGCGATATTAAAGACCTCCTTGCCGTCATTAATAACGATGCCTTTAATATCTTTCACGGCGTTTTTATCCGAGAGAATGGCGTTTTTATTAATGGATTCCTTGGTCAAAATAAAACGGGTTAATTTGAGGCGTTTCAGCGTTTCGATTACGACCTCTGCACCCTTGATGGTGACTGACGGGTTGCCTTTGCGCCAGCTCACCTCGCCGGTGATAAGGTTAGCGGTCTTGGTCTTGCCGCCTTGTGTCAACGTGTCGCGGTTAACCTCGCACCAGGCTTGAACGCCGGCCTGCAGCGTTGACAGTTGAGCGCTCAGCGCTTCAATGACGGGAGCATGCTGATTGGTGATCCGGCCGATGCAGTCATTCATTTCGGTTTCGATACGCGTTATTTCGCGCTGGATATCGCCAATCTGTTTGATGCCGGAAATAACCTCATCCCGGGATTGCGGCGCATACGAAGCCGCCGCCGCTTTAAGCGACTTTTTGCCTTTTGCCATTTTTAATAACCTTTTATTAAAGTGAGAATAATTGCTCTAAATAATTACAACGTCATTGTGTTTGTTATCTGACCTCCCAACTCACGCGACAATCCGCATCCTGGAATTGCCAACGCTCAAACCGTCCGCCGGCATCCACGCCTTGGGCATAACGTACCGCCTGACCGTTTTCCTGCTTACGGCGGCAGTGGGTATCCGGCAGCACAGTAATGGTGGCGCGAGTACTGCTACTGAGTTCGACGCGCTCTACCACAAACCCCTGGGCAGTCAGCCGGGCCAGCGCCTTGCCGGCGGCAGCCAGCTGTTTCTGCAACCGGGTGGTATGGCAGGGAATAACAAACCGGTGCTGTTTCATCATGCCACCTCGCTGACGTACATTTTGCTGTAGTGAATCGACGGCGCGTCACAGTTGATGATGGTGATACCTTCACTGCCGTCCAGCGGCGGCCAGCCCTCAACATGACCGTGTCTGAATGCGTCGTAGAGCCCGGCCTGCAGCCAGTCGTCGTTCATGGCCTGGTGGAAGCAGTGTGCGCCCAGCATTTTGAGCACCGTCAACAGCAGGTTGCCATCATTTTCCGCCAGACGCTCGTCTGCGTATTCAAATGCCTCATTCATCCGATATAGCGTGTCGAGAGTACACACCGCCGGGTCAATCTCGACGGTCAATGCAGGCCCGTCTTCGTGGGCCGCCCAGATAATGTCGTAGCGCTTGATGGTGTTCATGGCATTATTTCCCTGTCAGTTTGATAACGTTGGCATCCACACGTGGGATGTCGTCTCTGGCGGCCATATTCATGGCGGCGGTCACCAGATTGGCGATGGCCAGCGGGTATAGCAGGCTGACGGTTTCCCGTCCGCCATTGCGGCTCAGGCACAACCGGTTGCGGATTTCGTTTATGGCGCTGGCGTCCAGCACCTTCCCGACGTCACCGCCGGCGCGCTGGAACTTGAACGCCAGGAAAGCCTCAAGGTTGTCGCCCAGGTGCGGCAGGTTGACCACTTCGCAGCGCTGAACCACCTCTCGCACGGCGGCGTTGCGGCCGGATAAGCTGAGTTCAAGTTCGGGCTGACCAATCAGGATGATGGACAGCAGCTTGCGGTGGCCGTCCTCCAGCTCCAGAAAGCGCTTCAGGTGTTTGAGTGTCGGTTGGGGCAGGGAATGCGCTTCCTCAATAATCAGCACGTGGGCGTTATCTCTCCCACCGGCACTGCTGGCGCGCGCATTCTCTTTGAGCACCCGATGTACCTGACTGAAGCGGGCTTCACGCGACAGTTTTGGCCGCTCGGTGGGCGCTACTTCGCGAATAATGGCCTCGGCGATGCTGGCGGCCTTCAGCGTCTGCCCGGTGCGGTCGTTGTCTTCCATGGCCAGCACGTAAGGCTCAATCACCGTAATGTCGTCACCGCTGTTGCGGATGCGGTCAATCAGGTCGCGGCGCAGGGTAGACTTGCCCGAACCGGATTCGCCGACCACCGCAAGAAAGCCCCCGAAACGCGCGGTCTGGTACATCGCCTCGCGCACGTAGTGAATATCCGGCGACTTGAACACGTCGTCGGATGAGCGCAGCGCGTAGTCGTCGAAGGGGTTTCGCACCAGGCCAAAATGTTTCTTTGCTGCTGGTGTCAGCACCTGTTTTCTGAGTATCATGTCGTCGTCCTCATGGATGATGGATGAATAGGAAGAAGCAGTACCGGTACGGGAAGGCGTATCGTTTTCTCGTACCACTTCAAAACACCCCGCCGTGGTCATTCCCTGTTTTTCCAGTACCCTGCAAATCCGTTCCCTGACGGCGTCGCTTTCCTGTTTCGGCCACTGGTTATGGTTGACAATTTGCGCCAGTGCAGCC